>CAZEHW010000008.1:0-33098 GCA_964511865.1 uncultured Hyphomicrobiales bacterium
CTATAGATAATATATAGCCTTTAGCATTAGTTAAATTTCCTTTCTTTTTCGAACATTGATGGAAATTCAAAAAAGTCTCCTGAAAGACATCCTCAGCCGCTTCTTTGTTACCAAGGAACCTTCTGCAATAAGCATAAATATGCGGAGAGTATCTGTTATACAACTCCGTAAATGCTTTCTCAGAATCCTCATTTTCGTCCTTCAGTATCTGAAAAAGTTCCTCATCGTTTAAGTTTTCTAAAATTTGTTCCATCTTATATGTAATAACACATGAGAATGCAAAATGTTACACTTTTTTTTTAAAAAAGTGAAAATAATTCTATTTTTTTTATAAATATATCCATTTTTTTCCTAAAAATTAAGAATTTCCACCAAAATAACAATTTTGATACTAAAATAATTTTCTTTTCCTCAATGAAGAAAAAAACATACAAATCAAAATAAATGCGGTACATTGAGAGAAGATTCAGGTCTTTGTGTTGAAATTCCTAATGTCCCATATACTTTCTTGGTGTCATCTATGGTTTACATTTTTTCGAGGGAACTCTCGGAGTTTAAGACTTGAGTTCAAAAAGAAATTCATACAATATAGAAATCAATATGTTTGTAAATTATTTTAAATCGTTTTTGATGAAAAGTATAATTGGAATTGCTCTTGGTTATATCTTTCTCCCATCTCCTTTTTCCTTTCTCCCTTTTTTACCGTTTTATTTTCGGCAACGACATATCCACCTCCCAAAATTCTACTTGATTACGAATTTGAGAGGCAGGATTAGCCGAAAAAAAACTTTGCACATCCTGTGCCATTACAACATCCCTGTTTAAATCAGTTTTAAAACTACTTTGCTCATTACCTTTTTCGTTAAACGAAATCAGTAAAATCAAATTGAATGTTATGAAAAATATTGTTTTCATGTGTTTTCCTGTCCCTATGGATTTTGCATCCTTAGCTTGTCGAAGGACTTACTTATTCAATTATCTTTTCAATTTAATTGGGTTCTCATCCCATTCTTCAATGAGCCCAACATCTCCGGTGCTGAATGTCTGGTCATAAAAATTGACTGCATCCTGAGACAATACAGCATCACTTTGTACTGATTCAATTGCCGTCTGGTTTTGAAGCGACAAAGCTTCAATATCAGACAATGTATAATCTTGTCCGGGAATAAGGATTCCCAAAAACCACAAAATTGCAATTAACATATCCATTAAAAACCTCCTTAAAATGTTAAAAAATATTACTTAAAGCTATTATTAAAGCTATTTTTTGAACTAATAATTAAGATATGATTTCCAACAACAATGCCATAGTATTTTTAATATGAAATATGAAATAATATTAACCTTTTTGAGAGGTATTAAGAATTTTCAAAATTTTAGTAAACACTTGTAATCCAATATGTTAAAATGATAATCAGTTGTTAAATATTTATACAGAAATAATTTTTAATAATGGAATGATATTTGCTTATTAGTAAAAATAATGTAGGATTTTAGCCATGTGGCTAAAACTGTGTCTAATATTGTGAGAAGTGTGGCTGGAAAATAAACTCTTTTTAATAATGTATAAGTACTGATTAGGCAAAAAAATAAATTTATATAAAATTTTTTGAGATAAATTGCTTGATAAAATAATTGAAAACAGGCATCATAAATATAACAAAAATAAGATTCATCATGATGATAATCCTGATGATATCTTTTAATTGTATGTCATTTTCAACAGGAAAAAAACAATCTGCGCTTCTTTTGACTAAAACTGCTGATGATAAAAACCATATGCTTGCTGTTAATTCTCAGCTAACCGCCAATCAAACTGACAGCATTGATTTTTACCTTAATCTTTCAGAAAATGTAAAAAAAGATGCTAATAAAATTATTGAATTCGCAAAAAAAGCTTTATCATTCGCAGAAATAAACCAGGACAATTCAAGAAAGGGTGAATGCCTTCTTGCATTTGGACAGGGCTATGAGCTTGCCGGTGATAATGACCGTGCTATGGTTTACTACAACAATGCTTATAACATTTTCACTCAACAAAACTTTTCTACGGGTATTGTTAAATCAATCAACAATATTGCAATGATTCACTACAAAAACAGACAGGTGGATTCAGCAATTGTTTATTACAAAAAAGCTTTGCTGATTAACAAAGAACTAGGCAACTCGAAAGAAATCGCAAAGTCTTTGAACAATATTAGTTCTCTTTACATAATGCTCACTAAATATGACCAGGCGTTAAAGTATGTTAATGACCTATTGCTTACAAATCTTGTAATTGGCAATAGAAATGATATTGCAGAAACTTATGGTTTTTTGGGTTATATTCACCATAAACTATCAAATTTTGATGCATCATTGGACAACTATCTTAAAGAGTTAAAACTTCGAGAAGAATTAAATGACAAGGAAGAAATGGATAAGTTTTTGACCAACATTGGCAAAATTTATTATAAAATAAACAAATATACTAAGGCATTAGAATACTTCCAAAAGGCATTATCTATCAATCAGGTAAAAGGAAACAAGATTGAAATTGCAAGGTCTCTTACAAATCTTGGAAATGTTTATTATGATTTACGTGATTATAAAAAAGCATTAAATTATTACCATAAGTCTCTTGATTTTACCGATGAGAAGGAAATACAAAAACTTTCTGAATCAGAAAAAAAGGCATTTTTGAAAGGAAAGGCGGTCTTACTCAACAATTTGGGCTTGGTATACAAAAACCTTGGTGATTATAAAAAAGCTCTTGACTATTGCAAAAGTTCTATTAAAATTAAAGAAGATTTGGGTGAAGATAAAAATCTCTTTTATCCCTTAACAAGTATAGCTGAGATATTGTTAAAACTTGATGTTTACGATGAGTCTTTGAAATACCTCGACCGTGCTTTGAAAATTGCTGAAGAGAGCCATAACCTTATGCTTATGAAGGATGCAAACTATCTTATTTATGAAGTTTACTTTACAGCTGGTAACTATAAAAGTGCATTAGAGCATCATAAAAGATATGCCGGTATTAAAGACAGTTTAATACAAATTGGTACAAATAAGCTTATTGCTGAGTATCAAACCAAAATGGAAACCGGGAAAAAAGAGCAGGAGAACAAAGCATTAAGGCAGGCAAATCTCCAGCAAAGAAATTATTTCCTTATTATATCTGCCCTTATCTTAATTACTTTAGCTGTTACTTACAGCCGTTACAGAAGCAAACAGAAAGCGAATAAATTGCTTAGTGAGAAAAATTCGCAAATTAATCAACAGCATCAGGAGCTTGAATATATGTTTTCCAAGCTTCAGGCAAAAGAGGAGGTATTAAGCGAAGCCAATGCTACCAAAGATATGTTCTTCTCGATAATTGCCCATGACATAAAAAATCCTTTGCATGCAATTACATTATCCTCCGATTTACTTATGGATAAATATGAGGTGATGAACCCTGAGCAATTAAGCAGCTTAATCAAAAATATTCATTCTGCTGGAGCTCACCTTTCCATATTACTTGAAAATCTTCTGCAATGGTCAAGAACACAAACCAGAAAAATAAATTACGAACCGGTTGCTGTTGACTTGTTCAAAATAATTGAAGAAAGTTTTTCTTTGTTAAGTGTAAATGCCAAAAAGAAAGAAATTTTATTGCACTCCGGCATTAACCCTGATACCTATGCTTTAGCAGACGTTAATATGTTAAAAACAATTTTCCGCAATCTGCTTTCAAATGCTATAAAGTTTTCTCATATGAATGCACATGTTATCGTTGATATTGATGATTCTGACCGGCATTTTTACGAAATATCAATTATTGATAATGGTATTGGTATAAGCTCCGAAGATATTTCCAAACTCTTCAGGATTGATGTCCATCATTCTACAAATGGCACATCGAATGAGAAAGGAACAGGTCTTGGCTTAATCTTATGCAAGGAATTCATTGAGTTGAACGGTGGTAAAATTCATGTGGAAAGCCGGCTAAACGAAGGCAGTAAATTTGTTTTGTTTTTACCAAAAGCTATTAATAAAAACCTCGAACAGAAAAATTACCAAAAGTCTTCGTTGAAAGTTACATAAAGATTATTTGTTACTCAAACTTATAGTGTTTTTTAACCGGCTCAATTACCTGCCATACACATTTTAGTCCTTTTGGAAATATAACGAAATCACCTTTACCAAAAGTAACTTCATCATCATCAGTTTTTACCTTAACCTTGCCTTCAAGCAAAAGGCACATTTCTTTTGAATCATAGTACCAGTCAAATGTTGATATTTCTTTTGTCCAAATGGACCATGTCCTAATTCCCATTTGCTTAATTTCCTGCTCACTTAACTTCTTAATTTCAATTTTCATTTTATACCTTTTTATATAATCAATTTCAGTTTAATCTTTCAACATTTAAACTTTTTACATTTAAACTTTTTACATTTAAACTTTCTACTTTCAAACTTTAAAACTTAATAAATCCTGCAAGATATTCAGCTTCTTTAAGATGAATCAATATTTTATCATTAACTAAATTTTCTACTGCCTGCTTTGCACGTTCAACAGAAAAATTATATCTATATGCAAAACGCCAAATATCTATCGGTTCCAGTGAAATCTCGAGTACAAGTGCCTGCTCAATTGTTAATTGTTTATGCTCATGATACATTTTTTGAACGGATTCAACCATTATTTTTGCCTCATCGGTAATAAGATGGGATTCAGTAAAATAATAATTATCGTTATAAAGTAAGTCACAAATAGGAAACCCCCTTATGTTATTTTGTAATAGCCGGATGAAATTAAATGAAACGAGGTAAGGTTCCTCTTTGCTATTCCACAGGTCATTCCAGACTGTATTATCATTAATTTTCAACCACTCAAAAAATTCAATTTCGTTTTTAGGCAGTTTCATTAAATACGAAGAACCGTAATTTTCAATCAAACTAATTGTATTCTCTTCTGTCAGATTATAAAAAATCTCTTCGGGAAACACAAAGTGTTCATTTTCTCCGATATATGCATCACACCAATCTATTAACTCTTTATTTGTCATCATTAAATATATATATTTATCTATTTTCCATACTTTCAACTTTCACTTTCAAACTTTCTACTTTACAAACTTTACAAACTGATTATCATATATTCAGCGGTTCCATTTCCTCCGGTCCATGTTTGATTTTCTTCAATAGCAAGAAAACGAATAATACTGCTAAAATTGTATATATCAATGTGAATAATATCAAAGAAAACCAGATTTCTCCGGCACCAACCACTTTTGAAACTGCATCCTCTGTTCTCAGAACACGATAAACAGCCCATGGCTGACGTCCAACTTCTGCCGCTATCCATCCTGCTAAATTTGCTATATGCGGCAGTAGAAATGTTGGTATCAGCAACTTCAGATACCATTTAGCATCAAATAGTTTTTTCCGCCAAAGTAAAAACAAGCTGAATAAAGTTATTGCTATGAATCCCATTCCAATAGCAATCATGATATGATACGATTGAAATGGAAGTTGTATTGGTGGCAAATCCTCTTTTGGAAAATCATTCCTGCCGGTAACGGGAGCAGAGAAATCCCCGTAAATCAACCATGACATAAACCCGGGCCATTTGATTCCAATAATCCTTTCATTTTCAACATCAAGATATCCGATAAAATACAAATCCAAAACAGCAGTATTGAAATGTCCTTCGAATGTAGCAAGCTTTTCCGGCTGATATTTTACAACTCCCATCGCGCTTCTGTGCCCTGTTTCAAGTTGCATTAATGCCGCAATGGTTGCTATTACTAAAGCAATTCTGAGCGAAGATTTTGCAAAATCAAGATGCCTCTTTTTAACGATATAATATGCCGCAATGCTAATCACAAGAAATGCACCGGTCAGCCATGATGCACTGATTACATGTGTAAATCTGCTGATAGTGGATGGATTGAATACCATTGCCCAAAAGTCGGTAATTTCAGCACGCATTACACCATTTTGTGTTACTATATGAAATCCGGCTGGCGTTTGCATCCACGAATTTGCGGCTATAATCCAAAAAGCACTCAGTGTCGCACCCAAAGCGACCATACATGTTGAAAAGAAATGCATTTTCGGACCTACTCTGTTCCATCCGAAAATCAGAATACCTAAAAATGTTGACTCAAGAAAGAAAGCGAATATTGCTTCTGCCGCTAAGGGTGAACCAAAAATATCGCCGACATACCTCGAGTAAGTTGACCAATTCGTTCCAAATTCAAATTCCATTACAATACCTGTAGCGACACCGACACCAAAAGTCAGGGCAAAAACTTTTGTCCAAAACTTCGCCATTCTTTCGTACATCATGTTTTTAGTCCTAAGGAATCTCCATTCCATTATAACAAGTATAATTCCCAAACCGATGCTCATCGGTGGGAAAAGGAAATGGAATCCGGCTGTAATACCGAATTGGATACGTGCTAATAATTCAACATCCATCATTCTCTCCAATAGTCTTACTTTTAAAAAAACTAATTTAAAAAAAATTTTGGAAAGAAGGGGAAAAATATGTTGTTATATCAAAGAAATTCTATTTGTTATAATAATTAATTTAGTTAATTTATGGAAATATATATTGCCTTGATTTGGTAAAAAAGTAATTTCAAAATATTTTCTTAAAAATTTATTGGAGAAATAATGTTTAAAAAGAGTTTTTCTTTGTTATTAATAATCACATTATTACTAACATTCACCGGCAACTTGCTTTCACAAAAATTAATACCGCCGGACCCGAGTATAAAAATTGGTAAACTTTCAAATGGATTGACCTATTACATTAAATACAATTCACGTCCGGAAAAACGTGCAGAATTGAGAATGGCAGTCAAAGTTGGTTCCGTTGTTGAAGATGATGACCAAAAAGGGCTTGCTCACTTTTGCGAACACATGGCTTTTAACGGTACAAAAAGTTTTCCGCGCCAGGAACTTGTAAACTATGTTGAATCAATCGGTATGGGTTTCGGAGCAGACTTGAATGCATATACGAGTTACGACCAAACGGTATATATGCTAAAAGTGCCAACAGATGACCATGAAAAGTTAATGAAAGGACTTAAAATAATTGAAGAATGGGCTTATTCAGTGTCTTATGAGGACAAGGAAATTGACAAAGAGCGTGGTGTTGTCTTAGAAGAAGAGCGTATGTACAGGAGTGCAGAGAGCAGAGTTGACAGAAAACACATGCCGATTTCTTTGTACAAATCAAAATATGCGGAAAGAGATGTTATTGGTGATACAAATATTATTGCAAAAGCTCCATACTCCGCATCAAAAAGATTTTATACTGATTGGTATCGTCCCGATTTGATGGCAGTGTTTGTTGTAGGAGATATTGATGTTAATGAAATGGAGAAATATATAATTGATAATTTTTCGAAGTATTCCAATCCGGCTAATGCAAGAAAACGCGAGGAATATCCAATGCCTTATCATGATGAATTGTTAATTTCGGTTGAAACGGATAAGGAATTATCTTTTCCAACTGTACAATTTGAAATACTTCATGAAAGGATAGACAGAAGTTTGGCAGAAAACTCAAAGGAGATTGCTATCCGTGGTCTTGCAAACAGCATTATTAATAAAAGATTGAGCGAATATACGACTAAGCCAAATCCTCCTTTTCAATATGCATCAGTCAGCTATTCCAGAAATCTTGGAGATAAAGATTCGTATGGAGGATGGGTTTATGCAAAAGGAGATAATGTTAGTGTTTCTTTAGAAATTTTATTAAAAGAAATATTTAGGGCACAACAAAACGGATTTACTGACAGCGAACTTGAAAGGGTAAAAAGTGAAAATCTTCGATATATGGAGAAAGCTGTGTCGGAAAAGGACAAAACAGAATCCAACAGAATTGTATCGGGAATGATAAGTAACTTTCTTACTTCGTATCCAATACCAAGTCCTGAATATTCCTTTGATAAAGCAAAAGAGTTATTTCCTCAGATAACATTGAAGGATATAAATCTTGCAATTAAAAATATGATAAAGGATAAAAGTGTAAAAATCATTATTTCTGCACCTGAGAGGGCTGATGTGAAATTACCTACAAAGGAAAATATCACGGCGTTATATAATAAAATGAAAAGTGAAAAATACGAAACTTATGTTGACTTTATTCCTGACAAACCACTTTTTGACAAACAAGTTACTCCGGGGAAAATCACAAGTTCAAAAATAAACTCTGTTATGGACTTTAAGGAATTAGAGTTATCCAACGGAGCTAAGGTAATTTTAAAATCGACTGATTTCAAGAATGATGAGATTACATTTGCCGCAAATAGTTATGGCGGGGCTTCACTTGTGAGAGACGATGAATACCAGTCTGCGGAGAATGCTCCTTCGATTATCTCAACATCTGGCTTAGGTCCCTATGACGACACCCAATTGAAGAAATATATGTCAGGCAAAATTGCTTATGTTAGTGCATCTCTTGGTGACCAATCAGAATCAATGCGAGGTCAGGCTTCGCCAAAAGACATGGAGCTTTTTTTCCAAATGATTAATTTGAGGTTCTCCGAACCAAAAATTGATGATAATGCATATAAAGCATATATTGACAACGTTATACAAAGCTATAAGGATAGTCAGAACGACCCGGAAGCCGCATTTTATGATACTATGACTTCGATAATGTCAAATTATCATCCGAGATACGGGTACGTTACAATGGAAAAAATAAACCAAATTAACAAGGAAAAAGCTCTTAAGGTTTATAAGGAAAGATTTTCTGATGCATCGGACTTTACCTTTTATTTTGTGGGTGCGTTTAAATATGAAGAGATTGAACCATTGATCGAAAAATATATTGGTTCATTACCAGGTAAAGGACTAAAGGAGACATGGAAGGATGACGGGTTGACTCGTCCCAAGGACAAGTTTGTTAAAAAAGTATATTCGGGTATTGAATATAAAAGCCGGATTGCATATCAATATTATGGAGATTATGAATATAATTATAAAAACAATATTCTTTTAGCCGCATTAAATGAAGCAATGAATATACGTCTCCGGGAAGTAATTCGTGAGGATAAAAGCGGTACCTATGGTGCTTATATGCGAATTAGTCCAATGAAAATCCCAAAGGAACAATACACGGTTTCAATAGGTTGGGGATGTTCACCGGACAGGGTTGATGAACTTTCAGAAGCTTTGGAAAATATTATAAAAGAAGTACAAGAAAAACCTCTTGATGTTTCATACGTACAGAAATATCAGGAGTCAGCAAAAAGAAACCGCGAGACCAATGTCCGACTAAATTACTGGTGGTTAAGCCAAATTCAAAGTTTGATAGAACAAAGAATGACAGAAAGTGATTTTACCAATTATATGAATTATGTAAATGCGTTGACGGTTAATGACATTCATGAAGCTGCGAAGAAGTATTTAGTTCTCGATAAATTCGGGAAATTTGTACATTATCCGGAAAGTAAGAAGTAATTTAAATCAAGTTAAAAATTTAATAAAGGGATGTTGGCGAAGCATCCCTTTTTGTATTAGTTAATTTATAAAAAGCAATTGTGAACTATTCCATCTTCACAATTTTTACTGTCTGTGTTTCCTGTTCGGTTCTAATATTTATAAAATATGTTCCATTAGGAAAATCTGAAAGGTCAAGTTCCTGAGTCTGTTGACCTGTAAGCTTACCTTCGAGAACTGTTTCTCCTTTAAGGTCAGTCAATTTATAATTATACTCTTTAAGAACCTCAAATGGAAATTCAATTGTCAGTTTGTAAGTAGTTGGATTTGGAAAAACCCTTACGGAAACTTTCGATGTCTCAAATTCAACGCTTATCGGACCTGCTTTGTCCGGCTGTTGAAAACCCTGAGTTAATATAATTGTAGAGGTTGCTCCAGTTTCTAAAACAGTTTCACCAATGCTGTAGGAAACGGAAATATTGTTGCCTTTGTATTCTCCTCCGCTACTGTTTAGAGCGCTTCGGTCAACTTTCGTTTGAGCAAATACAATCACAGGAAGAAATAAAAGAATTAATATTATATGTTTCATCTCTATTCTCCCAACTTCTCATTAATCAACTTTTCAAGTTTCTTAATTCTTGCTTTTAATTCATCAATTTCTTTCTTTTGAGTTTGTATTTCGTTAACCATCATTACAGAAATTAATGGATAATTAGCTGATGTAGGTACCATTACTAAATCTTTATTGCTTTTTGCAGATTCACGGTCTTTTTCAGTTGGATATGCTTCAGGAATTAACTTAGTAATATCTTCTAATTTAAAACCATAATTAATCGATGATTCATTTTTATAACTAAATGTTATAGGGATTAAATTGTGGATACTTTTCATTTTTAATGAAACAGAATCAATGTTATTAGTAAAATTTGAAGTTTTGACCCAAATAGGAATTGGATTAGAAACTCTTCTTATGACTCCATCTGAATCAATCCAAACATTACACATATTATCACCGGGATCAGGTTGATTGTCTCTTTGCAGTTCACCATTTTCTAAAATCCATGTGTTGCCATGGGACCATATCTCGAAAGGGTCGTCTGAACCGTTAAGCTTTGTTGATGAATCTCTTCTTACCTCCCCATCGTCTAAAATTACAACATTACCATAATTACCACCACTTATAACATTCTCATAAATACCTTTTATAAAAACTTTAGTTTGAGAAGTACCAATTCTAATTACATCGCTTTCTCCAACAAATTGCATACCAGACCACACCGAATCACCTTTACTGCCAATATAAATATTATTTGACCCATCAGATTGATCAATTCCAGCATTATAACCAATTGCAATATTTTTATTACCAGTTGCATTCAATAAAGCATTTGTGCCAATTGCAACATTTTTATTGCCGGTTGTATTTGACAACAATGCTTTGGAACCAACAGCAGTATTCCATTTTGCCTGGTCTCCGGTTGGAGAACCGCTGCCATTATTGTTCAAAGCAGAATCACCAATAGCAACGAGATTCCCACGTATAGTATTTATGTTTAATGCATAGGCACCGACTGCAACATTAGACCAACCTGAAGAGTTGGAATAAAGAGCATCCGTGCCGAAAGCAACATTAAAATTTCCGGTTAAATTGGATGATAAAGCACTGTTCCCCGTTGATGTATTGGCATATCCTGATGTATTTTGATACATCGAATTATATCCAACTGCGGTATTCATAAATCCGGTATTATTGTCTCTTAATGCCTGATAACCTGTAGCTGTATTTTTTTCACCTGAAGTATTTTGATAAAGGGTTCTGTATCCCATGGCAGAATTATAGGAACTTGTGGAATTGTTGGCTAATGCATCAGTTCCGAAAGCAGAATTTGTTGAACCGGATAAATTATTTAACAACGCGTTTACCCCAAAAGCAGTATTAGCAAGACCTGAAGTGTTGGTATAAAGTGAACGATAACCTACTGCAGTATTCCATGAACCTATTGTATTTGAGAACATGGCTTTAGAACCTACAGCTGTATTATTATACCCTTGAGTTCCGCTTGCTCCGGTGCCATTATTATAAAGCGCCGAGTCACCAACGGCAACTAAATTTGATATTGTTGTGTTTTTGTTTAATGCATAAGCTCCAACCACAACATTAGACCAACCAGATGTATTGCCTGACATACTCGCATAACCTAATGCAACGTTAAAAGAGCCAATATTATTAAATAATGAAATTGCACCTATTGCTGTATTGCTTGATCCAGTATTATTATAAAATAAGCTACTACTGCCTATAGCTGTATTATTGCTCCCGTTATTATTGACAATTAGAGCTTCACTGCCTATAGCAGTATTATATTGTCCGATAGTATTTGAAGCTAATGCTTTGTATCCTGTTGCAGTATTATTTTTTCCTGTTGTGTTGGTCAAGAGTGTTTTAGAACCTATCGCTGTGTTTTTTGTTCCTTGGTCACCACTTGCACCGGTACCATTATTATAAAGCGCTGAGTCACCGACAGCAACTAAATTCGATATTGATGTATTTTTAGCTAAAGCATAGGCACCAAAAGCCGCATTTGAATATCCGGAAGTATTTGAAAAAAGTGCATCCGTTCCAAAAGCAGAATTAAAATTACCTGTCAAATTGGAAGACAATGAACTATTTCCAGTTGAAGTATTGGCATAACCTGATGTAGTTTGATTCATCGAGTTATATCCAACTGCAGTATTCATGAAACCTGAACTGTTGCTCCTTAATGCCTGATAACCTATGCCTGTATTTTTTTCACCTGCGCCGTTTGATGCAAGAGCGCTAATACCTACTGCAGTATTATAATTATTTCCGTCATCAGTGTTTCCGGAACCCGAGCCAAGAAAAACACTAAATGCATCAGTTTTCCCATCGCTTAATTCATCAATGGAAGTAGCACCCGCTTTGATTTTAACTGAACCACCTGATTTTGACAGTTTCAAGGAATCATTAACAATAGAAATGGTCTGAATCTCATTTGTAACATCAGCATCTGTATCAGAATTTGATGCGGGTAACCAAGTATTGCCTGTCCAAACAAGTACTTGCCCTGTTGCTGCGCCTTGCTGGGCAAGTTTGATTGGATTAGATTCAGTACCATCACCTTTAATTGTGCTGTCGCTTATGATTGTCTGAGTACCCCAGTTATCTCCTGTAAAAGTCCTTGGAAGCCATCCTTCCTCAACCCATGTAAGCACCTGACCATTTTTAGCACTATTCTTACCGATTCTCAATGGGTCGGATAAAGTTCCATTACCCTCAAGCGATAAATCGGTAGCCACAGTTTGACTACCCCAATGGTCACCACCCTCACCAGAGTTTGGTATCGTAATGGTATTCCCATTCGTAATAGAAAGCTGATTACCGTTAACAATCAAGTTTTGAAGCTCATTTACCGGATTCGTATCATTATCATTAGCGGCTTTTTCCGCTATCAAAGCATAAGGCACCGCCTGAAGTAAAGTAGTCCCGATTTCACTGAAGTTTGTTCCTCCGTTTGGGTCTATTTCTATTTTGAGAAAAATATCTTTAACCTTCCAATCAATAGATGAGAAATCGCCTGATATTTTTTCTCCTTTGCCAATAATAGCTGTAAATAAGCCCAATTGATTTGTTGAGATTGTATGCGTTTCAATATATATATTTGTTCCGGGTAATGGTCCTTGGATTAAAGTAAATCTAATGCCTATTTGCTTGTTTGCCAGCAAATCACCCGAAGAGTTTCTCGCTACTGCCTGATAGTTAATTCCTTTTTGTGTTTGAGAAAAGCAATTTGAAGAAAATAATAATAAAATTACTAATGAAATAATGCTGTAATATTTATACATAAAATCCCTTTTGAATAATGAATAAATTAAATAAAACGACTAATTATTAAGTATTTTTCAAATATCACTTTTCAGATAAATTATATAATGCCCAACATAAAAATTAGAATGAAATGGGATATATTACTTTTATGAAAAACTAATTTAATAAAATGATAGTAAAAAATAAAATTAATACATTATTAATATTTAGCCGAAACTAATATACTTATGGAATTAATATTACTCACTCCAACTCCCCCAAAAACCTCCTGACTGACCAATGCCTTATTTCTTTTCTTATAAGATAAACATTCAGAAAGTTCGGAACTTTCGGAAAGTTGAAAAAAAGTTTTAATTATAATTAAAGGTTACTTTTATAAGCTAAAATAAAAAATAATTTAGTTTTTCAAAAAAAATAAAATATATTATCCTAAAATTCGTAAATAATTCAGTTCATACAATTTATTTAATGAAAATCACAAATTTATTTTTTATTAACTCTATTAGGTATTAATATTATGGCAAGAGTAAGCACATATTTGAATTTTCCTCGCAATACGCTGGAAGCTTTCAATTTTTATAAATCTGTATTTGGCGGAGAATTCTCCGGTAATGGAGTAGCACATCTCAGCGATATACCAGAGATGGAAGGTGCTCCTGCAATTGCAGAAGATGATAAAAATTTGGTAATGCACATTCAATTGGATATTTTGGGCGGTCATGTCCTGATGGGAACAGATGCCCCAGAATCCATGGGATTTAAGGTAAATCAGGGTAATAATATCTTCATTAACCTTGAACCTGATTCACGAGATGAAACAAAAAGATTGTTTAATGCTCTTTCAGCAGGTGGTAAAGTAGAAATGGAACTTCAGGATATGTTCTGGGGTGCTTTTTACGGCAGTTGTACAGATAAATTCGGTATTCAATGGATGTTTAACTGCGCGGAGAAAAAATAAAAATGTCAGTAAAAAGAGAATACAAAATTGATATATTTGCCAATGCACAAATGGTTTGGTTTGCACTTTGGGATGATGTACATTATAGAAAATGGACAAGTGTCTTCAACGAAGGAAGCTATGCTAAAACAGACAACTGGAAAGAAGGCAGCACAGTTCACTTTTTAGACCCTGAAGGAAACGGAATGTACAGCATTATCACTGAGAATAAACCATATGAAAAAATGACTTTTACTCATAAGGGTGAAATTAAAAATTTCCTGGAACAACCGGTTAATGAAAAAACAGAGCAGTGGGTAAACGGAATTGAAAGTTATACTTTGACCGAAAACAACGGACTAACAAATCTCAAGGTAGAAGTCAATTTACCGGAAGATTTCGTTGAATTTACAGATAAAACTTTTCCAACCGGGTTGCGAATTGTTAAGGAATCAGCCGAAAACTTTTGCATTATCGTTCAAGCAGTCGTGAAAGCATCAGCAGATGTTGTTTGGGAAAAATGGAATAATCCTGATGATATTATCAATTGGAATTTTGCATCAGATGACTGGTGCTGTCCGAAAGCAGAAAACGACCTTAGAATAGGCGGCAAATTTTCTTACAGGTTGGAAGCAAAAGATGGGAATATCGGATTTGACTTCGAAGGTGTTTATAGAATCATTGCCATAAACCAATTCATTGAATACATTATGGCTGACGGAAGAATTGTGAAAATCTACTTTGAATACGATTATAAAAATACTAATATAACTATTACTTTTTCGCCAGAGAATATTAATTCATTTGATTTGCAAAAGCTGGGCTGGCAATCAATTTTGAATAATTTTAAGAAATATGTCGAGGCTAAAAATTCTTAATAATTTTTTTTTAAAAAGATTTGCATTTATTCTACCTTTTGCTTCGGAGTGGTTTCAAATCCTGATATTTTATTTATAACAATTGCAATCGCACCATCACCGGTAACATTGCAGGCAGTCCCGAAACTATCTATTGCGATATAGACAGCAATCATTAGGGCTATAGATTGTTCGTTGAATCCTAATACAGATTGCAATATTGCTACTGCCGCCATTATAGCTCCACCGGGGACACCGGGTGCCGCTACCATTGTAATTCCCAACAGGAAAATAAAACCAATATATGTCGTAATATCTAAAGAAACACCCTGCATCATTAGTATTGCCATTGACATTCCTGTGATTTTCATTGTACTTCCTGATAAATGTATAGTTGCACAAAGAGGAATACAAAACTCAGCAATCCCGTTATCCACTCCATTTACTTTTGTTTGTTCCAAAGTAACAGGAATTGTAGCCGCAGACGAAGAAGTACCCATTGCTGTCATATAGGCAGGTAACATATTCTTCAACAGCACAAATGGATTTCTTTTTGACATGATTCCTGCTACTGTGAATTGAATTATAAGTAGAACAAAGGATAAAAGTATAATAAAGATTATTACTTTTCCAAACTCGGACATCAACTTAAAAGCTTCTCCCGAATAGGACATATTCAGGAATATTCCAAAAATGAAAAGAGGCAATAATGGTATTATTACGGCACTTATTAATTTCTCAATTATCTCCTTAAACTCAGAGAAGGCATTTTTCATAACATTACCTTTGATTTGCGATATCCCTATTCCAACAACGAAGGCAATTATTAAAGCACTCATAACATCGAGAAGCGGAGGCATCCCGATTGTAAAGTATGGTTTCAAACCAACAGAAACTTCTTTAGTTGATGATAATAATCCGGTATTTGCCGTATCAATAATCATAGGAAGAATTGCCTCACCGGTAAAGAAAGTAAAAAATCCGGAGAAGAGTGTAGAGCCGTAAGCAAATATAACTGTCAGTATTAATAGTTTTCCGGCAGTTTTACCCAAATCAGCGATTCCGCTTATGATAAGTCCCAAAATTATTAGTGGAATGCTGAATCCCAAAAAATTGGAAAATAAGCTATTAAACGTAGAAAAAATTCTGACAATATATTCAGGAGCAACATAGCCCAAAGCGACTCCAAAAACAATTGCGACAATTACTTTTGGCAATAATCCGCTAAAAAATGATTTCATACTTTCCCAATTTTGTAAATTAAATGTTTAACCGATATTCTCAGTCTATCTAAAAATAACAAAATTTTGGGAAATAATGGAATTTTTGGAAGTAATTAAAATAGTGTAAATACCTGAGGGCAGACCCGAAACATCCAACCTCACCCCCTGCCCCTCATTACACACCCCTAACCCCTCTTGAGAGGGGAGAAAAGATTTCATGACACATTGTCCGAGTGTGTTGAATATTCGAATATCTCCTTGCTTTATTCCGTCTGCTGTCTGCTGTCTACTGTCTGCTCCATAAGTTATTTCAATATAATCCGAAGCAGGATTGGGATATACACTAAAAATATTTTTCGGTTTTTCCTCTACAACTGAAGGTTCTATACCATATCCTTTTAAAGCATAATAAGACCTCATTGGTGACATATCATCAGATTCTATGTATAGATTATATTGTGTTCGAATACCAAGTAATATCGGCTGAAACCTAACAATTAAATCTTTTTCTGAATGGGCTTCAATAATATCAAAGGAATCAGAGATTATTACAAACTCATTCATCAGGGGAGAATAAGGAGAATAAACAATTCGTATACTATTTATTTTAAAATCAAAATCATTGTTATTTGAGATCTTTATAGTATCAATTTTAAAATTATGTTTTTCAACATTACCGAAATCAAAATCATTATTATGAGTTACGTTTAACTCTCCGAACACTCTAATTGATTCGCATTTAAATTGTAAAGCATAGGAATAGGTTTCTCCAAAAAAAACAGCACCTGCTTCCTGTCTGTCGTGAAATGCAAAAGCAAAATCACTTTGTTGTGCTTTTTTTGAAAGTTCTGCTCTCCATGTTTTACAGTCATCTTTAGTATAGTAAACAGAACCATTGTCAAATAACACATAAAGTGTTGGAAAGGTATCGGGAGAAAAAATACCTATTGGTTTAGCATTGAAGGAATCAAATTTAACAACATCATTAATCCATGTTTCACCACCATCTGTTGTCATCGCTAAATACCTTGTTGCCGATGAAGATGATGTTTTAGTATATAAAGCAAATCCTTTTAGCAAATTAAAAAAAGTAATATTATGAACCTGTCCGTATTGATAAACTGTAGATACATTCCAATTGTCACCTTTGTCTTTTGAATAAAATATCCTTCCTGATGTAGTACCAAACCATACAGAGTTTTCTTTATAAGCAAATGACCTTAATAATCCATTTTCGCTTGCCAAGGGTGTTGGGATTGAATTTATTTGAGTCCAGGAATAACCTCCATCAGTTGATTTACCAACACCCCAGTTCCAAATTTTTGGGTCACCCAATATCAAACCTTCATTTTCATCGAAAAAATGAATGTCATTCACAAAACCAGTAATATTTGAAACGTTGTTTTCATACCATGTTGTTGTATCTGAAATATATTTATAAAAAATGGCTGTGCCATACGAATTTGCCCCTGCACAATAAAAATGAGATTCATCAAGAATACATCCACAATATAATGGGTAGTTACCAAGAACAGGTGACCAATTATTTTGGATTCCGTTTATATATCCTCCATATTTTGCCCAGTATCCTACATCAAGACTTCTTTTATTCCATGAAACACGATAGGCATTATTAATTTGAATTTCAGGTGTATGAGACCCGCTTTTCCACGCCCAATTTTTTGTGTCCATTATGATAGGTATTTTTAGAAATTCCCTGCTAACGTTTCCGTTGCTTTCTATGTCAATTACTAATAAACCCTCACCGTTATACCATGGATAAAGTTGATGAAGGTTTACTTGTAAGTCAATGTTTCTCAGACCTAATGATTCAAATGTCCCAATATTGTGAGATGGATTATGTATATATAAAGAACTGTCCAACGAAACAACATTCAAACTTACATTTGAAGCATCTGACAAATAATTTGTTAGCTCAATGCTAATTGTAATTGTGTCATAGTTAGTAATAGCATCCCCGGAATGAAAAGAAATCTTTGAGATTCCTATGCCGTGTATATTATCTTTTGTATAATTTGAATCCACAGCATGAAAAGCATTGATTCTGCGGGCTTTCATAGTATTACCTTCCGGTAGGTTAATATCAATTATATCACATGAGCTACGCAATCTAAACTCAATTTGTTTTAATGATAAATTCTTATTAGTGCTTTTTATTAAAGCACAAACACCAGACGTAATAGGAGTAGCCATGGAAGTTCCATCAACACTTCCGAAAGAAGAGTTAGGTTTGGTCGAGTATATATTTGTTCCGGGAGAAAAAACAGAAACTGAATAGCCATAATTACTGAATGACGATAGCTTATCATTTTCTGTTGTTGCCCCAACAGATAAAACATTATCATAACAAGCAGGGTAAAACTTTTCAAAGTCCATATTTGATGATTCGTTTCCGGCTCCTGCTACAACTAAACATCCCATATCAGTTACAGTATTTATAACATCCTGTTCCGATGGACTTGGGATTGCTTCACGTCCAAAGCTGCAATTTATAATATCGGCTCCAAGCTTTGCTGCATAAAGAATTGCTTCGTATGTTCTATAAACCTTATCATAATAATTATCTCCGGAACATTTCAGCGGTAATATTTTACAATTAAATCCGGTCCCGGCTATGCCAAACACATTATTGGTAACTGCAGAAGCTAAGCCCGATACATGAGTACCATGATAATTGAAAGAGATTAGTGGTTTAGGATTGTTGTCTTCCTCCCAATCGGGTGCAAGTACATCAGGATTAATATTTCCAATAAAATCCCAGCCATTGACATCATCTATCTTTCTATTATTATCGTCATCTATTCCATTATTGGGAATTTCATTTGGATTAGTCCAGATATTTTGCAATAGGTCCGGGTGTTGCCAATCTTCGCCTGTATCAACAATCGCAATTAAAACATTTGTATCTCCCTGTGTTATTTCCCAAGCTTTTTTTAACTCAATTTTATTAACATACCATTGACTTGTTAAATATGGATCGTTAGGTGTAAATTCAATTGGTTTATTTATAAATACAGGAACAGCATATTCGACTTCAGGATTATTCATCAATTCTTTGCATACTTCAACAGGATTAATTTCTGCCGAATAATCTACTTCATATATTCTGCTTATACCTCTCGAATCAATATTCCGAAGATTTTTATTTGTTTTATTATTTTCATTAAGAACATAGTTTTGATAAGGAGCTTGAATCTTTTTAATTCCGAATTTGGATAATGAGGATTGTATTTTTGGATTTTTGAACTCTTTGTTATTATTGCTTAAAATATCTGGGCTTTTTGTTTTAATGACAAATTTATTTGGCATATATTCACCTTTTTCCAAAAAAGGTATATCATATATTTTTGCAGGTGAATATGTACCATCATGATTTTTTTCACCATGAACAATGATAGTATAAGCAATACCTCTTGATGTAAGAGTGGGTTGAGACTTTACAACTGTATGAAATAGAAATAGGATTAATATAATTTTAACCAATATGAACTTACAAACTTTTTTCATAAGACATCCAATTTAATTTTCGACAGATTAACTCTACTAAAATAAGATTATTCTTATAATAAAAAAATTCATTTCACTAAAACGAGAAATTTTGTTATCAAATTTCCAATTCTGATGTAATACAAACCCACCGGCAATCCTGAAACATCAACGCGTTGTACGGACACATTGCAATGTGCCCCTAAGGACAAAAGGCATTCGTCATGCATATTATAAATACGTATTCCCTATCTGCCGTCTTTCACTTCTAACTTATTTCTTCCCGGGTTTTATGCACATAAACCATGCGGGACATTCATAACCGTCACCCTGATTTTTATATCTGTCCATAGCTTTATCCTTGTCTGATTCAGGTAGAAGAAACACTCCATCGCCGGGTCTCCAAGCTTCAGGTGTAGCAACATCATCAGATTCCACAGTTTTGAGAGCTTCAACTAATCTTAAAATTTCGTGAATATCTCTGCCTGTAGTTATAGGGTACATCAAAATTGCCTGAATTTTCTGTTTATCGTCTATAATAAATACACTTCTTATTGTTTTAGTAGAGCTTGCATTTGCTGAAATCATACCAAATTTCTTAGATATCTCAAGATTAACATCCGAAATCAATGGATAATTGATTTTAATGTTTTTCATACCATTATAATCAATTTCTTCCATTTCTTTTATCCATTGAATATGGCTGGATATACCATCAACAGATAATCCGATTAATTTGCAGTCAAGTTTCTCAAACTCATCACTCAAATCAGCAAATTTCATCAACTCGGAAGTACATACTGGAGTAAAATCGGCAGGATGACTAAATAAAACCACCCATTTATTCCAATAATCTGCAGGAAAATTTATGTCTCCTTTTGTAGTTTGGGCTTTAAATGTTGGAGCTTTGTCTCCAATCATCAGTGACATTGAGTGATTGTCATTTGAATTTGCATTATTCATTATTAAAAATAATAAAATAATTACACTTATTGTATTGAACTTTTTCATGATACCTCTCGAAAATTTTTAAAATTTTATTCTATCCTGAATATAACAACGATAAACTAAGATATTAATTTTGTCTAATTTATATTTTAGCTTACACTAAATTAATGAATTTTAACTAAACATCAAAAAATTCTAAAAAGTATTAATTATTTGTTATTTCAAAATAGTGGGGATTATCTTCGGAAATATTTGGTTTTGACGAAAAGGACTAATGACGAGATAACATAAGTTGCTAAACTAAATCCAATTAAAAGTAATATATCTATTTCGAGAACGTAAGGAAAATAGCCATGCTGGATCAATTGACCATTTTCAAATGTAGGATAATAACAAGGATATATGATGTTATTAAAAGGAACAATCATATTATGAAACGGAGATTCAAAATCTACAGATTTTGATATTAAATTAACCATAGATTCCAAAGACCATCTTGAAACAGTTAAATCTGAAATATATCTTAAGAAATCATTCATAGCACCAATGTGCTTGAAAATTCCAGCAAATATGATTTGAGGTATAAGTATCAACGGTAAAGTAAAAATTGCAAATTCAATAGTACTGGCTAAAGATGAAATAATTAATCCAATCCCTCCAGAAACAAGGGCAGTGAGAAGGAGTATTAAAAAAATTGTCCAAATATCAGCCGGAAGTGGTGGAATAAATAAGAAAAGAACTAATAAAAATGTGATTATCTGAAAGGTTGATATTACTATTAGTGTCAGGAATTTTGAAGTAACATAATTATATATTTTTAGAGTATACCGATGCTCCCTTAAAAATATCTGTCTTTCGATTACAACATCTTTAACCGAATTAGTCATACCTATCCAAATAAATGACAGAATCATTATAAATGTAAGATAAAGCAATTTCTGAGATTGCTCTTTGTATCCATTACTTCCGGTATATATGATTTTTTTTGGATGTGATGAATCAAACCATGAATATTTATTATTTTCAATAGTAAAATAATATTTTTTGATTTGATTAAAGAAATAAATATTGTTAAACGGGCTATTTAAAAATGCAAGAGTATTATTTTTATTAAATATTTTATAATCCTTAAATAACTCATCGTTTTCTTCCGCCTTTCTTTTTCTGTCAATCAATATTTTGTCTGACCATAATTTTACTTTTTGGGAATCATTGATTGAGCCCCAATCATTAACTGCAATATTCTTTTTTGGATAATTCAATAAATAATAATAACTGTTGCTTTTTAAGTCTTCCGAAAATCGAAAAGAATTGCTAAGCTGTTCTTTACCGAGCGGGTCTTCAGATACAATTAACTTATAATTACCGGCTTTTACGGGAAAGTAAATTTCATCATCCTGGTAAACCTCTTGCTTAGAAACAATATATGGTCCGATCTGCACATAATAGTTCGTATCAATATTTTCAATGTTATTTGACTGTGAGTAAACCCAGAATGGTTTAGATGTTGAGTTAACTATTTTAATATCTTTGCTGAATGGGGGTAAATATTTCATTGTCGATGGTCTTGAATAGTTTTCCATTCGAATAAATTCTTCTTCAGGTTTCATATCACTAAGTAAGGAGCCATCATGAATAACTCCAGAAAAGATTAGCCCAAGGAATAATGCTATAAGAGGAGCTTGAAATAATAACAACAAAAATGAAACTTTATTATTCCATTTGAGTTTAAAATTTCTTGATACAAGACTACTTATTTGTGAAACATTTAGGATTTTTTCTTTAACAGGAACACCTTTGTTCTGTCTTTTGATTTTGTGAGAGTCCTTAAATTTATGGTGAGGATGCTTAACATAAAACTCATAGGATTCAGATTCAAGATATTGCTGTTCCCAATATTCAGGGGGTTTGGTTTCTAATGCTTCTAAAATATAATCTGCAGGGTTGTCTTTTGAATCATATTTTAAATTTGATTTTCGTTCAAAAAAATCTACTGATCGTTGTACAGAACCAAAGTAGGCAATTGAACCCCTTTTTGTCAAAATAAGAATTTTGTTAAACTTGCTAAATATTTTTTCTGATGGCTGGTGTATAGTTGTAATGACAGTGTTGCCAACATTACATATTTTAACAAGCAAATTAATTAATTTTTCAGAATCAGTTGATGACAATCCAGAAGTAGGTTCATCTAAAAATAATATTGAAGGGTTACTTAGTAATTCCACAGCCAGATTTACCCTTTTTCTTTGCCCACCAGAAAGTGCACCTGACTTATTTATATCGCCAATTCTCTTGGTTTTCAAAGGGAAATCATAAGTTCCATCTTCTTTCTTTATAGCCAGGTCTAAACTGATTAATACATTATCAATAACTGAATCAATATTATTTTTTGTCAGCTTTGGCAACCTCAGTTTTGCAACATAAAGAAGGCATTCATAAACAGTCAAATCAGGAAAAAGTATATCATCTTGAGGTAAATATCCAATAGAATATTTGAAATATTTTGGATTGGCTGTAATATCAATTTCATTAAATAATATTTTACCTTTAATTGATTTGCCATTAATTTTATCTACTCCTGCAAGCATTTTCAACAAGGTTGATTTCCCAGCTCCACTTGGACCCATTAATGCTACTAATTCTCCAGCTCTGATTGAGAGAGAAATATTACGTAAAAGATGATGATTAATCCATGTAAACGGGAATTTATAATCTTTTACATATTTACTTAGATTAAGTGTGTCTAACTTGATTTTTCCTTTTAAATGTTCAATACTAACAATTATATTATTATCACGTTCTATTAGTTTTAATTTAAAATCACCAAAAATTATTGGCTGATCTAAAGAAATTTCAGTTTCTTTTATTTTAATATTATCAAGGTAAGTCCCAAAATATGAATCACAATCCTCAATCCAGAATTTTTCATCACTGATTTTTTTTAATTGTATATGCTTGTAAGAAACTTTCTCGCTAATTAAAACAATATCACAATTTGACTGCCCGATGGATATTGAATTTTTTTGAAAACCATCAAAAACAAATTCAAGGGGGAATTTTTCTGTAACATAAAAAGTATCTTTGACATTCAAAAAAGAAGGGATAAGACTTAAGTCCAGTTTAATATCTTCAATAAAAATTGAATCATTCTCATCAATCAACTTTAAGTCACCATGTGATAATTTAAATTCATTAATGAAAATTGGTGGATGAGCTGGTAAAAATACTGTTTTAGTAGTTGGGTAACTGCAAAAATAATTACTTTTACTTTTTATTATTATGGCATAGTTTTCTTTGTTTGAAAGTTCTTCAAGCTTAATAAAGGAATTTTCTGCATTTCCAATTGTAAACTCTTCTAAATTTTCAAAGTCGATCTTGATGTTTATCTTTACATCTAAATTAAAAAGTGGGGATATTTTTGGATGGTTGAAATCTAAAATTATATTTTTAATTTTCATCCAATCAGCAATTGAGACAGTTTCTTTATATGAAACAATTTTTCGGTTTACGGATAAATCGACAAAAGACTCATTCAAATTATAAATCCTATGAGTCTTGTTATCCGGATTATAATAAATAGCTGCAACGAAAGGAGCAATATCCTCTCTTTTTATAATAATATTACATTCAGATGAACTCCCAATCCATGTTGTAAATGCTTCGTTAAACAGTGGAAGAAAGCAATGTGGACATCTTTTCGAAATAACATTATCTATAATTTCATTACATTTTCTGCATTTATACATAGTTTAGTAAAATTAATCACACTCGATTTTTTCAAACTTTTTAATGATTTCGTCTAATCCCTGTTCCATGAAAACAGATGGTTTCTTGTTTTCCATGTAGTTATAGTCAAATTTTAAATTAATAATACTTGTTTTAGGAAGATCGTCATGTGAAAAAATTAATTTTAGTCCGCTACGTTTTGCTAAGTCGTTATCTATTGTTAAATTTCCTCTTAATACAATTGAACCTTTGTATGCTTCAATTGTGCCATCTATAACACTGGGAGAACTTGATACCTGAAAAGTTACAAATAAATTCCCATTTTCTTTTTTTTCAGACAATTTCTTTATAATAAACGTAATGTTTTTGAATTTCTTCTCATATGAACCCTTTTTTAATATTTTAGCATATCCTCTCAATACCATTGGAAACAGAATATTATTGATATTTTTCTCAACACAATATTCTGATTTATTGATATTAGCAGTAATTAATGCAGTTGGATCAGACCAATAAGACACTCTGTACATTTTTTTATCACTTACTGCATAAAAAGTTTCATATCTGCCATTTTTATAAAATTGTCGGTAAATAGTTCCTTTATCTAATGATGTTTTGCTTTTTCCTTCTGATAATTCGAAAGAATGCACAATAAACTTCATATCTTCGGGATAAATTGTGTTTTCCTGAACCCGTTCTTTATAGTCTTTAACTTTATTTTGGTCAAAGTAGTTTTTTAGTTTTATATTTTGAGAGTATAATAGAATTGTGCCTAAAAAGACAAAAATAATGCTATATATGATTGTTGTTTTTTTCATAACAGTCAATAAATTAAATTTAACAAAACATTTTTTTTTCATAGTTGTTGCCTAACAAATTTACAAAAATAAATTTAATTATTTGATAAATAAAATATTTATTGCAGTAATTATGATTATAAAATATCTTGTAATTGCTTAATCTATTGAGAGATACTAAATCATTTGAAATTTTGATATTGCTGACGAGTAATATTATTGCTGTATTTTCTGTTTTAAATATTCATTATAATTTGTTTATTTAACAATGCTAAATCTAATACTTATATCTCTTCAAAT
Source organism: uncultured Hyphomicrobiales bacterium (assembly GCA_964511865.1). Lineage (GTDB taxonomy): Bacteria > Bacteroidota > Ignavibacteria > Kapaibacteriales > UBA2268 > ChocPot-Mid. Next base: position 25,572 of record CAZEHW010000008.1, read on the forward strand.
TGAGAATAAAGCTCTTTCAAATCAATTTTTCCAATTTTCTTTTTTTCGTCTTCTCTTATTTTAATTGCAGCATTGCTTAATTCCTCTGTCTTTATTCCTGAACGGCATGAGTTCCAAACTTCCATGAATGCCGCCAAACTGTCTGCGGCTTTGACTAATTGTCCGTCGTAAGGATTGAATTGGTCTTTGTTATAACTCTTGTTAATATCGTCAACACTGAAGCCGGATTTTAATTTTCCATTGATGCTGACTTTGTTATCAAATTCATCATTAATAAAATAGCTGATTTCATCTTTCCAGTGTTTTTCAACCAGCGGGTATATTTCTTTTTCGGCTAATTCCCTTTCGATATCTTTTATTAGTTTTTCAAATTCTTTAGATGATTTTTTCACCGGTGAGATTATATCACGTGTCACTGCTTCAGGAAGGTCATGGAATAAGCCGCCGTAGAAATCATTGAAAAGCCGTTTATCGCATGCATTATTTTCCCTTGCAAAAAAATATGAAGTGCAGGCAACTATTAGGGAATGTCCAAGCACAGAAGTTTTTGGTACTCTCGGAAGCTGTGCCCAACGAATTTGAAATCTCAAGTGTCCAAACAAATCAACGAAGTTAGAAACAGTGTGCATCTGTGTCAGTTTATTTATTCCAACCAGGTCTTTGTATGAATCGAGTGTATTTAATAGTTCAGTTTCAATTCTAATATTTTGATATGATGGCGGATTAGAAAGTTTTATTATTCTGAATTCCCAATAGCTGGCAAAAATATGAGCGGCTTCTAAAATACGACGGCTAAGGTTATCATCACTAATTTCATTCTCCAAATATTCCTTAACTTCATTTTTAATTTCTTTGCTTTGAATAATATGTTCGAGTTCGTTGAAAACATATTTATTCAGTCGGGAGAAGACTTGTTTGTTTTTTCGGATTTTATTATAAATGGGGGACTTCATGTCGGACATTGTTATTCTACGAAGCAATTCGTAGATACCGCCTTTTATGATGGCACTCCAGTTTACTTTTTTCCCTTCATCTTCCTCATATTTTGCAAGACAGTATGCAATAATCATTTTGTGGGCATGCTTGTCCATTTCGAGTAATTCCATTGGACGTACCCTGTCATTCCATCTTTGTATATGAAAAGCTCTGAAAAGTTCTTGCAATAATGCTTTATTTACTATCATGACTGAATTCTCAATTGAACAAAATGTTAATCAACAAATTTAATTATAATAGTTCACATAGTACAATTTTATTTAAACTTTTATTATAAAAAAACATGAATAATGTAAATTTAGAAGGAGTGAGAAATCAGGATTAAGGTCTTTCCAAAACAACCAATCCCTTTTATCAATTATTTAAATATTATTTTTATTTTACATTCTGCATTGAAAAACTGTTGACTTATGATTAAATTCCTAATTTCTAATTCATTCGTAATTATTAATTCGTAATTAGTAATTAAGTTTACTCTCCAACCATCACAAAAGCACCCCAATAGTAGGGTCTTTATATTTATCCTTAACGGTTTGTTGGGCTTTGCTGAAAGCATCGCGCTTGGTCATTCCGGTTACCCAGTTACTGTAAAAGTTTGACATTAGCTCCTGTGTTGCCTGGTCGCTTACTGTCCATAATGACATTACTATCGTTTTTGCTCCTGCTGTCTGGAATGCTCTTCTAAGTCCAAAGACTCCTTCGCCGTTCTTAACTTCTCCCAAACCCGTTTCACAAGCAGAAAGAACTACAAGTTCCGTTCTGTCCAAATTCAGATTCATTGCTTCATATGCTGTGAGAACTCCATTTTCGTCTCCTGTCGGTTTTTCTTCTTCTGCTTTTAGGTAGTTGTCTGCTCCTGTGAAGAATAAGCCGGAACGTAATAATGGATTATCGACCATCCTTTGTTCATCGAAACCAAACATCTGTGAACTTTCTCGCTTTACATCTTCAAGGAACATACCATGTGTGGCTATATGAAGCACTCTGGGACTGTTTGCCGCTTTTACTGCTGTTTTCAAAGCCATATCACCTACATAGTTTTTAACAACCCAATTTCTACTCTTTAAAAACTGTGCAACATCCTCAATCTCTTTTTCTGTTCCCGGTAGCTTCGTGAGTTGTATTCCTCTTGTACTTGCCATTGGTTCCCATATTTCACTTTCCTGTGATTCACTTCTTATCCTCTCGCTTGCTTTTCTTACTTCTTCTTCTGATAAAGAAAAGTTGGGATTGCCGATAAGTACTGCACTATTGTATATATTACTTTCCTGCTTTGTTTCGTAGAAACCTAACAGGATGTCTTTTGTGCTGTTCAATTGCTGAATATCATAGACATCGAGCAGGTATTTTCCATCAGGCATAAGGAATGTAGAAGGATTCAGCTTGTTATAAATACCATCGGCAGAGAAGTATATCTTTTTATATCCTTTGAGTTTTTCATGCAGTTTTTCCCAGTATCTCGAGTATGATTTCATATCTTCGAGTTTGCTTTTTATCATTCCTCTGTAATCATTGTAAAACTCATTCTCAAGCTCTTTGCCATTTTCGAGCAATACTAATTCAGGATGGTCTTCTGTTTTCTCGCTGACAATCAGGAATGCATAACAAACAGTATCGGTAAATCCGTCAATCATTACATCAGGATTAAATTGATTTGGTACTTTACCTCTTTTTCTGAAACGTATTACTTCAACTGCTGCTTCATCTGGTTGCAGTATTGTCTGAATTGAACGCCATGATATTTTTTTCTTTTCATAAGCTTGTTTAAAATCTTCTGATTTTAATGTTAATTCTTTCTCGAGTTCATTAGCTAAGTTTTCTATTGAATCAATATCAAACCCTTTTTTCTTGACCTCATCTTCTGTCATAGAATAAAGCTTAACTAAAAATTCTTTCTTGTCAGACCAGTCATTATATTTTTGAATTAAAGTGCTATCATCTGAATTGAGTATTCTTTCTTTAACTTTACTTGTTGCATTAAACAGCAGGGATTTTGTGTATAGCTGCATATCGTACAAATCTTGTAAGATTTTAGGATTTTCTTTTTTTCTATCTAATACAAAAGTATTGAAACCTTCAAAATAGGTAATTGTTTTGTCCCATATTTTTTTTCTTTCATGTTCTGTAAATGATTGAAATGATTCATCAAATACATATTTAATTTTTTTAAAAGCTAATGAAAAAAACTTTTCGGATTCATCAAGTTTATTAATAATAGCATAATAATTAGCAATATCAATTAATAAATAAAAATATGCAGAAAAAATATTTTTAACATAATTTTCTTCGAAACATTTATTTAATTTTTTTAATCCTTCTTCAAGAAGTGAAAGTACTTCGTTCTGTTTTTCATCTCTACTTAAAAGTAAAGCAAAGTCAATAATATCACCAGCAATCATACATTCATTTTTATTCCATATTTTAAGTCTAATATTAAGTGCTTCTCTTGCAAGTGGTTCTGCTTTTTTGTAGTAACCATATACATCATAAATATGAGATAAACCTTTGAGGATCATACCATAGACAAGGGAATCATTCTTGTTTTTTTCTTGATGTATAGATAGCGCTTTAATAAAATAATCTTCTGCTTTATCAAAATGCTTCCAACACATATAATTCCAAGCTGTTGAAGATAAGCTATATGAGTAGAATGTAGTATCAATATTTTGGATTTTATTAAACCATGATGTAGCTTTATTAAAATATAATTCAGCCTTATCATATTGACCAATAAAATTATAAAACCATCCTTTATTTAAAAAATGCTCAATTATGATTAAAGTATCTTTATTATATAATTTTTCTTTATAATTTGTGATTTCTTGTAAAGCTTCATCGACTACTTGAAATTGTCCACGCATTATGTAAATTTTAGTTTTTAATTCTAAAATATCAACATAAGTCAGACTGTCTCCATGTGATAAAAAAAAATAATTTTCAAGACTTTCGTCTAATAAATTTAAGACTTTATTACTGTATGTTTCTCCCCAATAGTAGCTATCAATAACACTGTAAATTAATTCTTGAAATTTTCCTATATTTTCTTTTTTTAAAAATTGAAAATAATTATTGTTATTATTATAGTGTTTGATAACTTTATCAAAATTATAATTATATCTATATGATATGTAAAGGAGATTTAATGATTTAATGTAATTCGTATCTAACTTTCCAAATTCTTTCTCTGCCTGGGCTAATGCTTTCTCTCCCCATTGTAGTGCAGTCTGGAAATCCTGCTTTTCCATATAAGCATTTGTTCTGTCGTATAATGCCTTCCAACTATCGCTTTTCGCAATTACTAATGACGAATTACTAATTACTAATGCAAGGATTAGAAAGATTATTGATTTTTTCATTTTGGAACCTGTGTAAATTTTTTTTTACAATATTAAATTCATTATGTGTAAAAATCAGTTATTAATATTTTTATAGCTTAAGCCAAACTTTTTAAACCAACTCCGACCTGAAAGGTGGAGATAGTATTTATGTTTTTTTACTTCATACATAATTATCAATTGACTGTTGACTAACGACTAACAACTAACGACTGATGACTGTCGACTTACTTATTCACATTATTGCAATTTATTTCCACGTCATCAATATTTTCGATTTTCATATCTCCCCAAGCACTGCCAACTTTTTCTTCATAGAAATAGACCCAGCCAATATTACACTTACCTTCTTTTGTTTTATAAGCAACTGCAGTACGTAAGAAACGGTTGAGTGTAATTCCCAAATCATTTTTCTCGAATTGCCATTCAGCATGACATATAACAATCCTCAATACGCTAACCTGCCATCCGGCACGTTTTATTGCCTGTTTCATTTTTGATTCAATTGCTTTATCATTCATCATTGCTTCAGGCATGCGAACCTGATTGATTGCCCATTGTTCTAAATCTTTTAGTTTCTTTGTGTACTTTTCAATTCCACTTGACCCGTCAATCATGAACTCACCTTCTGCAATTATATCATCTTGTTTGCAAAATACCTTAATGGTATGTTTTCGCGGAGACATTTCCGATAATATTTTTGTAAATACTATCCCATTCGGTGTTTTGCATGTATTTGGGTCAGGAGCAATTTCGAGAGGGAAGAAAGTATTTAAATTTTCTTCTTTGCTAAATTTCAGTTTATGTTTAACTTTTTCATTTCCGTCAACAAGAAAGAAAATTTCAGCAGTATTAGTTAATCTTGTTTTATCGAGTATTGTACCATCGAAGTAAAGCATAGCATAAATATCATCTCCACCATTGAATTCATTTTTAAATTGACCTGCATTTTCCTGTTTAATGATAATCGGTTTATTTGAAAATACAATCTTTCCGGCATTTTCTTTGTGAATTGGACTAGTAAATACTGCAGCAGAAAACTCAGCAGACATTTTATCATAACTTTCCTTTGCTACACCGTGAAGTTCTTTAACTTTGGTATTGTCAGGGAAAGCTGTCAAAATTCCTTCCGATACAAGTAGGGCAGACTCCATCTGGTCTTTAGCTCTTGACATTTTTTCTTTACCTTCAGATTTGGAAGCAAATGACAATTCGATTGCATTATCAATTTCTTTAACAAAATAATTGTCAATTGCATCTCTGAATCCATTGTGAAATTCATTGGCTATGAAATTATATTCAAAGTTAAAATTATTTCCCTTAACTTTTACATCCGGATATTTTGTTGCAAAATCATTGACCTTTTTTTGATTGTTAATGTAGTCAAGACCTTTGCAGTCTTTATTGAAACCTTCAGCGAATTTCAAATCACTATACAATCCTTTTGAACTGGAGAAATGCCCTTGGAATTCTTTAAATGTTTTAAAAACATCTTTTAAAAAATTACCTTCTTTTTGTTTTGAATCCTTGTCGGAGACATAGGTTTCATACTTGGTTCGAATATCTTCAATTTCTTTTTCTTCGTCAGCAGTGCTAACATGAGGACATTTGCTTTTTACGGATTTTATTGCACTTTTTGCATTTTCGATTGAAGATGGTATCAGAGGTCCGTTTCTATCCAGATCAGCAGCATTTTCTCTAAGAACTTTCATCCTTTGCTCAAGATTTTTACTGGCGTCACATTTTTTTTCTTCGGTACTTTCCAAAGCACCTTTCAGCTTTTTACCAAAACCTCCAAACTGGGAATAAGATGTAGTTGGATTTAACAAAAAACAACAAAGAATTGTTATAAAAATAGCGGGTAATAATGACTTTTTCATATTGCCTCCTGTTGATATTAATAAACAAATAATTAAAGAATATTCTTAATTTTATTTTTTAAGGGCTTCACAACCAAAAAAGGAAAATCGTAAGTTACCGTAATATCAAAAGCCCTTGTATGCGAAATATTTTAGAAAATATATATTCTTATCAATTTTTTCAACAGAAATTAAGACTAAATAAATATAATTAATGCTTTTTTTATTCGATTAAAAGTCATCAATAATTAATCGATAAAATTACAAAAAAATAATAATAAAACTACATTTTTTTTCAAAAAAGTTATATTTCAAAGGTCATAGGGTTCAAAATTTAATAAAATGGCAAGGAATCAACATCATTATCACATTGAAAATAAGCTACTTACATAAAATAATATAAAATATTAAAAAAATAGTGGGAGAAAGTGGGAGATTCAATTTATTTGCTTATATTTGTGATGAATAAATTTGTTGAATTATGATTTTTAGATAATGAGCCGGTTTAAAGGAATAGAAACCTATTCGTTGGATAACAAGGGTCGGGTGAATATTCCCGCTAAAATGCGGAAAAATATTTCACCCGAAGCCAACGATACGTTTGTGTTCTCACGCGGTTTCGAGAAATGTATCTATGCTTATCCGATGGATGAGTGGAAAAAGAAAGAAGAAAGTCTGGAAGAGCTTAACGAGTATAAGGAAAAAAACAGATATTTCATGAGAGTCTTGCTCCAGCACAGTCAGGATGTAAAAATGGATGCACAGCTCAGGGTTGCTTTGCCTAAAGAGTTAACGAATTTTGCAGGTATTGATAAAAAAGTTACTATAGCGGGAGTTATGAATCACATAGAGTTCTGGGACCCTGATGAATATGAAGCTTATATGAATGGTCATGCTGAATCCTACGAAGAGGTAGCCGAAAAGTTGATGACAGGCAAAATTCAGGATTAAGTACATTGAAATTAAATTAATAAATATTTACACCGGACTTTGATGAGACGAAAGAAAAAATCAGTGTCTGAAGAAAAAGGGCAAAGAGCAGAATATGAGTACCATCTGCCTGTGCTACTTCAGCAGTCATGTGATTATTTAGTTACAAAGCCGGATGGTATATATATAGATGGAACATTGGGTGGCGGAGGTCACTCCGGGGAGATATTGCGTAGGTTAAGCCCGCAAGGCAGCTTGTATAGTTTCGATAAGGATGAGCAGGCAATTAGTTTTTGCCAAGAGAAATTCTGGGGGGAATTACAAAATGGCTCTAACAGCCGGCTCACATTAATTAACGAATGTTTTAGCAAAGCATGCAGTATAACGGGTGTTGTAGGGGGGACAGA
>CAZEHW010000009.1:0-11427 GCA_964511865.1 uncultured Hyphomicrobiales bacterium
TTGAGCTATAAAATATTGCCTGAATTTAAAGAAGCAAACTGGCACTTTTATTATGCAAATTTTGGTTTAGCAATTGTATTTCACAACGATAAAATTACTATTCCGATGTATGAATGATAAAATTGATTATTATCACTTTATAATTTATTCCCTGACGGGAAATGAAACGTTTTTGTTATGCCGGGTTACCATAGTTTAATCCCGCTGGGATAAAACCACTAATATTACTCAATGCTACCATAATTCAATCCCTCACGGGATTGTAAAAAGAAAAGTGAATTTGCTTTTACAAATATTCAATCCCTGACGGGATTGTAATCCATCGTTGATAACTTTATGTTACAAACATTCAATCGCTCTGCGATTGCTCCTTTCTCCCTTTTCCCTTTTCCTTTTTCCTGACTAACGACTGTCGACTATCGACTGACAACTAAAATTATTCATTTTTCACTATTCATTATTCACTAAACTAATCCCCAATTCCTTCAATTGCTCATCATCAACTGCAGAAGGAGAGCCATCCATGAGTGAAAGTCCGCTTGTCGTTTTCGGAAAAGCAATTACATTTCTGATATTCTCCGTTCCTGCAAGCGTCATGACAAGTCTATCCAAACCGAGGGCTATACCTCCGTGTGGCGGTGCCCCGTACTTCAAGGCATCGAGTAAAAAGCCAAATTTTGCTATTGCTTCTTCATGTGAAAGCCCAAGTAACTTGAACATCTTTTGCTGAACTTCTGTGTCGTGAATTCTTATACTGCCACCACCGACTTCAGCTCCGTTGACAACAATGTCATAAGCTCTGGCACGTACTTTTCCGGGTTCAGTATCAATAAACTCCATATCCTCAGGTTTTGGAGATGTGAAAGGATGATGCATAGCAACGTGTCTTTTCGATTCTTCATCGTATTCGAACAATGGAAAGTCAACAACCCACAGAAATGCAAATTTATCTTTTGCCTTTGCAAGTAAACCTGTTTGTTTTGCAATCTCCAAACGTAAGGCACCCAAAACGGTATAGCATGTTGACCATTTATCCGAACCAAACAACAGTAAGTCTCCGTCTTTGGCTTCTGTTCTTTCAATGATTGCATCCAATTCTTCCTTCTTGAAGAACTTTGCAATTGGTGAATTGATTTGACCATCAGCAAGTTTCATCCATGCTAAACCCTTTGCCCCGTATTTTTTTGCGAACTCTGTAAGTTCATCAATTTTCTTTCTTGAATAATTTTCAGCACAACCCCTTGCATTCAGCACTGCAACATTTCCACCCTTGCCTATAGCATCAGTGAATACTTTAAACTCACAATTTTTGACTAAATCGGAAATATCTTTTAACTCATTCCCAAATCTCAAATCCGGTTTGTCGCTACCGTATTTCTCCATTGCATTTTTATATGTCATCTTTTGAAATGGTGTCTGAATTTCAATCCCAATTGTTTCTTTCCAAAGAACCTTGAAAAAACCTTCAGTCATTTTGATAATATCTTCTTCATCAATGAATGACATTTCTACATCAATTTGTGTGAACTCGGGTTGCCTATCAGCACGCAGGTCTTCGTCACGAAAACATTTTGCGATTTGCACATATCTGTCAAATCCCGAAATCATCAGTATTTGCTTATAAAGCTGTGGTGATTGAGGTAAAGCATAAAATCTGCCTTTGTGTATCCTGCTTGGTACAAGGAAATCCCTTGCTCCTTCAGGAGTGGACTTCATGAAGAAAGGTGTTTCTATCTCGATAAAATTGTTTTCGTAATAGTATTTGTGCATAATCTGATAAAGTTCATTCCTCAATATCAGATTTTTCTGCAACGATGGTCTTCTCAAATCGAGGTAGCGGTATTTCAATCTGGTTTCTTCCTGAAGCTCGATGCTGTCGTCAATTTCGAAAGGAGGCAATGCAGATTTATTTAAAATGCCATATTCATCAAGTAAAACCTCAATTAAACCTGTTGGCATATTTGGATTAGGATTTGAACGTAATCGCACTTTACCTTTTGCCCAAATCACAAATTCTGATTTAAGCTCTTTAGCTCGTTCTGCCAAATCAGGGCGATTTTCCGGCTCAATTACTATCTGAGTTAATCCGTATCTATCCCGTAAATCTATAAATATTAAACCGCCAAGGTCACGAACACCGGCAACCCAGCCATTCAAAACAACTTCTATGTTTTCATTTTCTTTTCTAAGCTCACCACAAGTATTAGTTCTTTTTGGAAATACCATATTCAATACCTTTTGAAATAATTGTTTAAAATTAATTAGGCAAAATTAAGAAAGTTTTAGCAGTTGCTAAAGTTCTTAAAGTTTGTAAAGTTTACGAAGTTCGTAAAGTAGGAAATCATATAAAAAAAATCCCGCTATAAATTAATATAACGGGATTTTTATTCTTTAGTTTCTTAGTGTTTTAGTTCATTAGTTCATGTTAACTTTCAAACTTTTTTACTTTCAAACTTTCCACTGAATTACATCATTCCACCCATGCCGCCCATGCCGTCCATACCGCCTGGAGGCATCATTGGACCGCTGTTCTTTTCGGGTTTGTCAACGATTGTTGCTTCAGTAGTAATCATCAAACCTGCAACAGATGCGGCATTTTCCAAAGCTACTCTTGTAACCTTAGTCGGGTCAATTACACCTGATTCAAACAAATCTTCATAAGTTTCAGTTGCGGCGTTAAATCCAAAAGCACCCTTACCATCTTTAATTTTATTAACAACAACAGAAGCTTCTGCACCTGTGTTGTGAACAATCTGTCTAATTGGTTCTTCAACAGCTTTGCGAATGATATTGATACCAACATTTTGGTCGGGATTTTCACCTTTTAATTTGTCGAGTGATTTAAGAGCTCTTATATAAGCAACACCACCGCCCGGTACGATACCTTCTTCAACTGCGGCTCTTGTAGCGTGCAATGCATCTTCAACACGTGCTTTCTTTTCTTTCATTTCGATTTCAGTTGAAGCACCGATTCTCAAAACTGCAACACCGCCGCTTAATTTTGCAAGACGTTCCTGAAGTTTTTCTCTGTCGTAATCGCTTGTTGTTTTGTCAATTTGTGTTTTGATCTCATTAATTCTTTGTTTGATTGCAGAACTTTCGCCACTTCCTTCGACTATAGTTGTATTGTCTTTGTCAATAGTAATTTTCTTTGCAGTTCCCAAATAAGCAAGAGTTGCTGCTTCGAGTTTAAATCCTTTTTCTTCACTGATTACAGTACCACCTGTTAAAACAGCAATATCTTCCAACATAGCTTTTCTTCTGTCGCCAAATCCCGGAGCTTTAACTGCGGCAACACGTAAAGTACCACGCAATTTATTTACAACGAGAGTTGCAAGTGCTTCGCCTTCCAAATCTTCTGTAATAATCAAAAGTGAACGGCCTGCCTGTGATGTTTTCTCTAATATCGGCAACAAATCTTTAATAGCAGAAATCTTCTTGTCATGTATTAAAATATATGGGTCTTCCAAAATTGTTTCCATTGAATCTGCGTCAGTAACAAAGTAAGGTGATAAATAACCTCTGTCGAACTGCATACCTTCAACTACTTCAAGTTCTGTCTCTGTTCCTTTTGCTTCTTCAACTGTGATAACACCATCTTTACCAACTTTTTCCATTGCTTCAGCAATCAAGTTGCCGATAGTTATATCATTGTTAGCTGAAATTGAACCGACCTGTGCTATTTCTTTCTTGCCTTCAACTTCTCTGCTCAAGTTTTTCAATTCTGCTGTAATTGCTTTAACAGCAAGTTCGATACCGCGTTTCAAATCCATTGGATTTGCACCGGCAGTAACATTTTTCAAACCTTCCCGGTAAATTGCCTGTGCTAAAACTGTGGCTGTAGTTGTTCCGTCACCGGCTACATCGCTGGTTTTGGAAGCAACTTCTCTTACCATATTTGCACCCATGTTTTCTACAGGGTCATCCAATTCAATTTCTTTTGCAACGGTTACACCGTCTTTGGTTACTGTTGGAGCACCAAATTTCTTGTCAATGACGACATTTCGACCTTTTGGTCCTAAAGTTACTTTTACTGCATTGGCAAGTTTGTCCACGCCGCTTTTAAGTTTTGTGCGTGCTTCGAATTCAAAATCTATTAGTTTACTCATCTTAATTCTCCTTAATATTCAATATTATTTTTTTATTAGTTAATAATTGCGAAAACATCGCTTTCTCTCATCATCAAATATTCTTCGCCGTCAATTGTAATTTCAGTGCCTGAATATTTTCCGTACAAAACTTTATTTCCTGCTTTAACTGCCAAAGGTAAAACTTTACCTTCGTCATTGATTCTGCCGCTGCCTACCGCAATAATTTCTCCCTGCTGAGGTTTTTCTTTTGCAGTATCAGGGATTATAATTCCCCCCTTTGTAATTTCCTCGGGTTCTGATGGTTTCACTATTACCCTGTCATGCAATGGTGTTAAATTCATAATATCTTCTCCTGTTTTTAATGTTAAACAATAATCAAATTTAATTTCTATACCTAAATTGTTTTTCATGTAAAATCGTATCTTTAATCAATCCATTTTTTAAAAATGCAGTAATTTACATGTTTTTTACAAATCTTAGCACTCTTCGATAGTGAGTGCCAACAATTGAACGTAAAATTATGAATTTTATTGTCAAATTTGAAAATAATTTTAAATTTTTTCGTAAGTTTTTGATTTTTGGTATTTTTTTTGATTTAGTTTTTAAATAAAATTGAATGTAATCGTCTTAAAGTAAAATATTTATGAAAAGATTATGAAAAATAATAATAAAGTTTCGTTAAATCATTGGAGATTAATTATGAAAATTTTAACTAAAGTCTCCGTTAAGTTACTAATCTTAACGGTCTTGACACTGTTAGCATTTAATGTTTCGCGGTCTCAGACACCACCAAGTTTGATATTCCCGACAGCTAATGCATCATGCATTCCATTAGAGACAACGTTTTCATGGGACACTGTGCAGAATGCTACACAGTACAGGTTGCAGATATCAACCTCAGCTACATGGACAGTACCTGACGTTCTCGAACAAATCATTACTGATCCGACCAGCACTTATACTTTTATTTTGCCGGATGCAAATACCGAATATTATTGGAGGGTTAGTGCGTCATTTACACTTGTTGAAGATTTCTCAGCAACACGAAAATTTACTTCTCAGGGCGATTTTCCTGTTTTACAGGAACCTACTGATGAAGAAACATGTGTAAAGAAATCCACACTATTTCGATGGTCTTCAGTTCCGGGTGCCGAATATTACAGATTACAAGTAGCTTCATCAACAACTTTTTCTGACAGCCAGCTTGTTTATGATTATTCATCAATTCCATCAACAACTTTTAGTTCAGTAACTTTTACAGCAACTATGCCGGAAAATTACAAAACATATTATTGGCGGATGTATGGAATATATGATAATTGTGTTAGCGAATGGACAGAACCTTTTTCATTTACAGTAAAACAAGCCGCTCCTATTTTGACAGCTCCGGCTGCTAATGCAAAAGGTGTTTCTGTTTCTCCTACTTTTTCATGGGAGCAGGTAACTCCAGCGAGTACTTATGATATACAAGTTGCAACTGACATCGGTTTTTCAAACATTGTTGAATCAATAACAGATATGTCTCAAACAAGTAGATCAATTACCGATTTGATGTACAATACGACTTATTATTGGCGTATGAAATCCCGTTTATCGGGTTGTGAATCTGAATGGTCTGTTGTTTCATCCTTTAAAACAAATTACGAATCACCCTCGTTGAATTCACCTTATGATGGAAGAATTTGTCTTGACCTATCGGGATATAAATTTGAATGGTTTGAGATTCCCGGTGTAACGTCATACCAGTTCCAAATCGCAAAAGATGAAATGTTTATTGATCTTGTTGTTAATCAGGAAAATATTTTTGACCTCTTTTACAGTAATGTAGATTTACCTGATGGCTTGACCGAATATTACTGGCGTGTTCGTGCAAAAGATGCCGCTAATACCGGTAAATGGTCAAACTACAGGACATTTACTACAACAATGAATCCTGTACAAGCTATTTATCCAGTAATAAATTCAGGTGGTGTTCCGTTAAATATGGTATTCCGTTGGACAGATGTAACTATGGGAGAAGGTACTTATCATCTACAGATATCCAAATCTCCTGTTTTTGCTGATACATTGGTTAATGTTACCGGACTGACATCAACGACCTACACATATAATGTACCAAATTACAATACAGATTTTTACTGGCGTGTTTCTGCGGCTGATGGCCAATGTGAAATCGGTTTCGGAACTCCATGGAAATTCCGTTCTGTTCTTGCCGCTCCTGTTTTAACAGTTCCGGCTGATGATGCTCAGAATCTTACGTTCAATGTCTTTTTTGAATGGGAACCTGTTCATGACGCAGAATCTTATACAATTCATATTTCTGAAAGCCCGAATTTTACTCCAGTCACATTTGGATTTTCCGGAATTGATAATAATCATTACTATAAATCAGGACTTGAACCCGATAAGGAATATTATTGGAAGGTTCAGGCAGTTAACGAATATGGTTCAGGACCTTTTTCAGTTGCTCGTTCTTTCACCACTATTTCAAGAGGACCAACTGTTCCTATACTCACATTCCCTTATTCCGGTGCTGAGCAGGTTGACCTTAATGTAACTTTGAATTGGAAAGCTTCAGACAGAGCTGACCGCTATCACTTGCAGGTTGCAAACAATGAAAATTTTGCAACTCCGATCGTTAACCTTGATACTATAACAATGAACAGTTACAATTTAACAGGTCTTGACAATAGCATCAGGTATTACTGGCATGTTTCAGCTATTAATGACAGTGGTGAAACACAATACTCAATTCCATGGCATTTTACGACTCTATTAATTGCACCTACAGATGCAGCTTTGCTTCAGGAACCGGCAGATAATGCAACTGATACTGAAGTAAATCTGATATTAAAATGGGCTTTGGTTCAGTATGCAACTGAATATGAAGTACTGGTTGCCAAGACCGAAGACTTTAGTGCTGATGTTGTGATTAATGACCCAATGTGTTTCCAGAACCAAAAGAGTGTTGGCGGGCTGGAATTTGGAGCTACTTACTATTGGAAAGTCAGAGGCAAAAATGCTTCGGGTATTGCTCCATGGTCTGAAACAAGAAGCTTGGCGGTTAAAACTCTCGGAAGTGTCAATGATGAAGCTATTGCGAAATATAATATCATGACTTATCCGAATCCATTTGGTCAAAACTCATTACTGAGTTTCAATATAAATAAACCTGAAAATGTAACAGTTAAGCTATATAACATTGCAGGTGTTCATATTACGACACTGATGGACAATCAGCTTGCTCCGGGTGACCACTTTATTAGATGGGAACCAACCAATCTGGAAACAGGAGTTTATTTCTACTCAATCCAAATTGGCGAAACCAGAATGTTAAAGGAGATTACTTATATTAAGTAATAATCTTAGATTTTAATTTAAAAAAGGGATTCAAATAATTTTGAGTCCCTTTTTTATTGATGTATTAAATTTTATTCCTTTGTTGTTTGATGCAGGTAATTCGAACTTAGTTGCTACTGTAATCAAATCATGCATTTCAACTGTGCGTACTCTTTGTACATTTCGAAAATATCTTTCTACTTCATAACTTTCTACTTTAAAACTTTCAAAAAAGCACATCCTTCGACAAGCTCAGGATGACCGGTAGTTCTTTTTAAATCAAGCCAATAAATAAAACTTTGCTGAACTTAGAGTTTCAATTCTTCTGTCATCCAGTCTCAACTCAAAACTTCCCATTAACCATTGACTGCCGACTATCAACAAACGACTATCGACTAATTCTTATGAATATCCCTATGCATAATCCTGCGTGATTCTTCAATTCTTTTGTCATCTGAAAGAGAGAAGAGTTTCTTATTCATATCCTTATCTTTGACGTCTTTTAATTGTTCTGCCAGATAGTCAATAACATAATCAGGAAAAATACCGTCTTTTTCAAACAGCTTCCTGTTAGCTAATAAAATTTCTGCAGATTCCTCACAACTTCCCGGAAGATTAGGAAGCTTTCCCGATTCGAATAATTTCTTAATATCTGTTTTCACTTCGCTTGCTCCGGCAAGTTCAATTGCTTTCTTCGGATTATCAAGTCCCCACTTAACTGCTGTTGCAATTCCTGCAAGCAGAAGATGTGAATTACAGCTTCCGTCGGGACTTCTTAGTTCAACGGTTTGCCTTGAATCGAATTTATTTGTACTGACAGTTTGTTGTGGATTTACTTTTTTAGCAAGATTACTTATACCCGTCCAGCCAAGCGGAACGCGAATAAGAGCATGTCTGTTCATTGCACTCCAGCAAACCTTTGTCGGAGCTTCCTGATTAGGAACGAGTCGCAAATAAGATGAAGAAACAGTATTGCCGAATGCATTCAAACTGGTAGCATAATTACACAAACCTCCTATTAACTGTTTGGCTGTATTATTCAAAATTCCTTTATTGTCAACAATAGCATTTTTTCCGTTCTTCATCAAAGCCATATGAACATGCATCCCTGAACCGGCATGACCAATTTCCAGCTTGGGCACAAATGTAGCAACACAATTATGTCTGTATGCAACATTACGTATTATCCAGCGTGCAAGCACAAGTATATCACCTGTGTCCTCAATTGGCGTTGGAAGAAATTCTATTTCCACCTGCTCGCCGGTTTTCCCTTTCAATTCTTCAAATTCGCTGTCAATTTTATTTAAATATCCAACTTCACCATGAGCATATTTTATATTACCGGTTATTTGTGAAATGTGTCTCAGCATCTCATTAATAATCGGACCACTCTTTAGATAAGGAGAACTGCCATGATACCCTGCCTGCTTTGGCAAAGGATAAATATTGCTTTCAGGTTCCCAAAGAAGATAGAATTCCAATTCACCCAGTGCAAAAAGTTCCATACCTGTTTTTTTCTTTAGCAGTGTACTTGCTTTGTAAGAAATATTATCCGGTGGAAATTCTGCGTGGTTCCCTTCAGGATTTATAAAACGGCAAATGAAATCAATACTACAGCAATCAAAGGGATTTAAAAATGCAGTACTATATTGAGGAACAACATACAGGTCAGATTTGCCAGGGTCTACCATACCTTTGAACAATGACGAACCGTCAACACGTTCGCCTTCAGTAAGTATTAATTCTGCATATCTTCTGCTTGTTATTGGTAACTTGAGTTCCTTCAATTTACCGTCAATCCCTGTATAATGGAAAGTAATTCTTTCGATATTCTTTGCAAGAATAACCTTGATAATATCTTCTCTGGTCAAATCCTGACGGCTTTTACCAACAATCCTTTCAATAGGATTTAACAATTCAAAATTTTCAATTTTCTTAGCCATAATTTTCACATATTAATAAACAACAATAAACTAAATAAGTCTTAAGCATAAGCCCGACTTTAAATGTCAAATATAACAATTTTCATACCGATTTTCAAAAACAAACCCAATCTGTAACCATATCTTTGTTATTTATCGAATATAATTCTTACTTGAGCTACTCTACAAAATAAATCCCATTATATGAAAATGACAGTAATAAAATTATAATAGATATCCATCCGACAAGCATCCGATTTTGACTCAAATTCTCGTCATCCCCGACCGGAGGATGGTCTAACTTTATAAATAACTTCGTAATTATACCCCAAAAAAGCCATCCACTCCAGGCATCAAACAAAATCGGCGCATTCACTTCCACCCAATGTAATGGTCCGAAAAATATTTGCTTCAAGAAATAATAAGATGAATCTTCTTGCTCAAAAGAAAGAAAATCATGAATGATACTTAAAAAGCCAAGCCCTCCCATTGCCATTATCAGCCACCAGAAAATTCTTGCAATTATACCCTGTATCTTTTTTCCGAACATAGCATAAGTGATATGTCCGCCATCCAACTGACCAATCGGCATCATGTTCAAAGTCGTAACAAACAGTCCAAACCAGCCCACATTCAAAAAAGGATAATGATATATCTCATTCATCGGAGGCAGGAAACCCTCAGGATTTGCAAAAAAATTAGTTAAAATCGAATATAAAATCGTATAGCCATAAAACAATCCATGATGAGGAATTTCTCCTCCATTAAAGACCAAATAATTTGGATGAATATCGAAAATAAAATCGATAGGAGGCAATGTCATCAAACCATAAATCAGCAAAATCAACGACATTATAAACCCGCCAATCGGACCTGCAACGCCTATGTCAAACAAAGCTTTACGTGACATAATCGGAGACCTCGTCCTGATTACAGCACCGAAAGTTCCGAACAATCCAACCATCCCGGGTGCCGGAGGAAAAGGAATAAAATACGGCAATGTGGCATCTACTTTATGGTATCTCGCCGCAAAGTAGTGACCAAATTCATGGGACATGAAAAACAGCATCATCAACAAGCCATAAGTCAGCCCATAGGAAATGTTTTCCAAATGTGTGAAATCGTGTCCAGCCCACTGCACACCTGCAATAGTTGTCGTTAGGAAAGTAGCAAGGAAAAGGAATATATGAAAGTAAACAGAGTGCTTCTTCCTTTTCTTTACATCAATCTTAGGCTGATAATTTGAATAATAATCCTGACTCATCTCAAAAAATTAACTAAATTAATCAAATATTGAGATTATGACAAATATTATTCAGTTTTCACAGGTAGTTGATTAATGTATAATGACAATTGGTTTAACGATTTGCTCTGTTCGGTTAATTAACATTCTAACCCAATAAGTCCCAGTAGGCAAAGAATTATCAGGTTCAAATTGAATACTATGTTCACCTGCTTCTTTGGAACCATTGAAAATGTCTGAGATTTTTATTCCGAGATTATTAATTATTTCAATATTTATTTTTGAATTGTGTTCAATTGAAAAATTGATAATAAATGAACGACCTTTGAATAAAGGATTTGGGAAAGTTATAAAATAGTTGACTATCTTTTGTTTATCTCTTATATTTACTTTTGTTGTATCTATTATTCTTGCGATATATGTGTATGAATCTTGAGAACCGGAAACAACTACTTCATTATCATTTTCAATATAAAGTCCATTCAAAAGATTTTGACTATCTTCGATACCCCAAATATTTTCCCAAATTAATTCACCTCTATTATTTACTTTAAATAAACAAAAGTTAAAATACGTATCCGGCGGTGCTTCAACATTTTTTTGGAAGCTACTTGCAGCAATATAATAATTTCCTTTATTAGTTTCCAATAATTTCAGACCGACGATTTCCAAATTTTCAAAATATTTTTGTTCCCAAATTAAATTACCATTTGAATCGAATTTTTTTAAAAAAACTGTTGACCGTACTTTCGGATTGATATAATATCTTAATCGCCCGGTTAGCATTAAATCTCCATTTGTGTTTTCAATAATATTATAGGGTATATGTCTT
>CAZEHW010000009.1:11437-30803 GCA_964511865.1 uncultured Hyphomicrobiales bacterium
TCACTTTCATCATATATTCTTTCCCAGATAATGTTTATGTTTTTATCAAATTTAATAAAAAACATATCGTACTTCTTTTTGGTCTTATCATATAATTCCCCCGCTATTACAAATCCGCTATCTTTTGTTGGTAATACAGTCTTGATATCTATTTCATTATATTTTATTGAGTATTTTGAAGTATCCATTTTATAAATCGTATCCTCGCTTGAGATTGAAAATTCTTCTGAGGAATAAGTTTGCAATACTAATGTTCTTTCATATTCCTGACCATAAACGTATATATGTTTTATGGTATAATCATAGTTTACAAATACTTTACCTGCTTGCTTCATAAAATTCTTTTTCATATTGATACTATCCATTTTGAAAACAAAATTTCCTGATGTGTCAACAGTTTCAATATATAAATATTGAAGCACAGAACCATAAAATGCAACGTGATTTAAATTATTCTTTTGATTGACATAGGAAAATTGACTAAAAATTGGATGATAATCATAATACATACTTGTTTTTGTTTCCCAAATGAAATTAAAATATTTATTTAATTTAGTTAAATGAATGTTTGTCTCATTTGGCCAACCTTCAACATTTTTTGTTGCAGAAAATCCTGAAAGGTAAAAATGGTTGTCATAAGATAATAAACCTGTATTCCTCAAATACTTGTTGTTGTTAATAATTAATGTATCTTTAATTATTTCTTGCGAATTTGCAATATAAGTTATTAAAAATAAAAATGTAATTGATATTCTTTTCATTCCAACTCCAACAAATAAAAAAAATTAATTGATAAAATTAAACAATAAATAGGAATAAACAGAGTGCTTTTTCCTTATTTTCCTTTCTATGACAGGTTTATTATATGTAAATTGTTCTTTCCTCAATTTTCATCAATAGCCATATTTCCATTTAGATTTTATTGAAACCACCTGTTACTTTCTCAATTTGCTTTGAGTCAAAATCAAGCGTCCTGATTGGAAAGGGTATCGTAATACCATTATCATCAAATGCTGATTTTATGCAAATAATAGAATCGCTGACTGCCTTCCTGTAATCTCTTTGCAGTTTGAATTTTATCCAAAATCTAACCATGAAATTTATCGAACTTTCTCCGAATTCTTTATAGTAAAATTCCACTTGTTCCTCAGGAAGTAGTTCGGGAATTGTTTTAATTGCATTCAAAGTTATTTCTTTTACCCTATTCAAATCTTCTTTATACGAAATCCCCACATCAATAACTATCCGGCGTTTACCCACTCTTGAATAATTAATCACAGGTAGTCTAAGAACCTCACGGCTCGGAATATAAACTATTTGTCCGTTAAGGTTATGTATCTCAGTAGTTCTCAACCGAATATCAAGCACATTTCCGAAAATTCCGTTTGTCTCAATAAAATCACCGATATTAAATGGCTTTCTGATAGCTATCAATACTCCGGATATTATATTTGTAACAAGGTCTTGAAATGCAATACCAAGAGCTAAACCGATAATACCCGCACCTGCTAATAGCGATGTTACCGTTTTATCCAGCTTCATCACACTTAATGCGATGATAATACCACCAAGGAAAACATTAACAAGTATGAAATTGGAAATCAATTGACTGACAGCTTTGGAAATTGAAAGTTTATTTAAGACCTTTATTGTGATTTTCTTTGATATTTTTGCTATGAAAATGAAGAAAATAAAAATAATAACTGCTACAGCCAGATATGGGAATATCTCAACAAACTCCCCACCCCAGTTAGCGAATTTTTGTCCAATTATCTCAAATACGTTTTGTTCTTTCATGACTATTTAAACCAGTTTTTAACTTCTTTGTTTGATGGTAAGGCAATTTCAAGTTGCTCTTTTTTCCTGTAAATTGCCATATCGTTGAATAATTTCCCGAAGTGTTCTTTCTTCAATGCTTCGATTGTATTGAACCCCATTTTCCTTATATGTGCCACCCAATCTTTCGGAATCCCAAGAGCCATGAAGTCTTCATCTTTTGTTACGTTAGTATTTTTCTCAGGTCGCATTTGCGGAAAGAAAAGCACATCGCGAATTGTTGGTGCACCCGTCAAAAGCATTACCAGACGGTCAATACCAACACCTAAACCTGCGGTTGGAGGCATACCCACTTCGATGGCATAAAGAAAATCATTATCAACAATCATTGCTTCGTCATCACCTTCTGCCCTGATAATTGCCTGTTCTTCCAGACGTTCCCTTTGGTCACGCGGGTCGTTCAATTCAGTAAAGGCATTTGCAAATTCATGACCGTTAATGAATAATTCAAATCTTTCGACAATACCTTCTTCACCCGAACGATGCTTCTTTGCCAAAGGCGACATCTCGATTGGATAGTCAATAACGAATGTCGGCTGAATTAAATTCGGTTCAACTTTTTCTCCGAAAATCTCATCGAGAAGTTTCATTTTGCTGAAACTTTTGTCTGTTTCAATATTCAAATCTTTTGCAATTGTAAAAAGTTCTTCTTTGCTCTTTCCTTTTAAATCGTATCCGGTATATTCTTTGTAAAGGTCAAACATCTTTGCTCTTCTGAAAGGAAGTTTCAATGAAATATGATTAGCTCCGTACTGAATTTCCTCAGTTCCAATAACATTTTTTGCAACAGTATTAATCAATGTTTCAGTCATTTCCATCATCCAGAGGTAGTCCTTGTAAGCAACATATATCTCGAGTGCTGTAAACTCCGGATTGTGCATTTTGTCCATACCTTCATTACGGAAGTTCTTGCTGATTTCATAAACACCTTCAAAACCGCCGACTATCAATCTTTTCAAATACAATTCGTCAGCAATCCTTAAATACAAATCTATATCAAGTGTATTATGATGAGTTATGAAAGGTCTTGCAGTTGCGCCTCCATAAATTGGCTGGAGCACCGGAGTCTCGACTTCAAGCCATCCTTTTTCATTAAAAAATTTACGTATCTCTGTAATAATTTTTGACCGCTTTTGAAATACTGAACGAACCTCAGGATTTAAAATCAAATCAAGATATCTTCTTCTGTAACGCAATTCAATGTCTGCAAAAGCATCATGAACAATAGTATTTCCCTGCTCATCTGTTTCCTCTTTTGGAATCGGTAAAACTCGCAAAGATTTACAAAGCACGGTTACTTTTGTTGCATGAATTGAAACCTCTCCGGTCTTTGTTCTGAAGGCATAACCCTGAACGCCGATTATATCGCCTATATCGAGTTTTTTAAATGAATCGTAAAAATCACCAAGGTCATCCTTTTTCAGATATACCTGAATTTTACCTATGCTGTCCTGCAAATGGCAAAAACTTGCCTTGCCCATATTGCGGACACTCATAATCCTGCCTGCAATACTAACATTATTAAGCTCTTGTGGTTTCTCGTCAGAGAAGTTAGATAATATATATTCTGAATCATGAGTTTTTTCAAAATTATGCGGGTAGCAAGTAATACCTGTATCCTCAATTTCCTTCAGCTTTTGGAGACGTATTTTCTCCTGGTCATTTAATTGTAAATCCGACATTATATCTCAAAATAATAAAATAGTAAAACAAAAAATATAAACAACAAAAATACGAAAATTTCAATTATCATTAGAAATCAAAATACTAACCTAAATTTAGGAAAATGATGAAGTGGCAAAGTCATTCCTGCGAAATCAGGAATCAATATCTTTTTCTTAACTGCTTAGAAAACCAATTTTAGAGCGATTATTTATCTGTTACAAAAAGAACAAACAGATAACCTAACTCCATATGGGTTGATTATTAGTTGATGATAACTAATGTTTGAAAAAATAGGATTTTAAAAATAGGTTTGATAATTGTAAAATATTTCGTAATTTTGTAATCTTATTTTTCGGGGTGTAGCGCAGCCCGGTTAGCGCATCTGGTTTGGGACCAGAGGGTCGGAGGTTCGAATCCTCTCACCCCGACGACTTTAGAAGATAGAAAAAAGAAAATAGAAGATAGAAAAACAGAATAGGAAGTAGAGAAAATGAAATATTTGTTATCACTTTTAATTATCTTTATTACAGCATTCCAAAACATTTTACCACAGAATAAATTACTGTTTACTCCAATAGGTGCTAATGTATTTGAACCAAGAGTCGGAGCATTATATCAGTTTAAAGATGAAAAACTTCGTCTTGATATCGGCACTTCTGTTGACCTGATTGACATATATCAAAATGACAGTACTGAGTTTAGATTCGGGACTGATTTTTTTACATTCACACGATTAAGAAGCGAAGGGAAGTTAAAATTTCCGGTAGAAACATCCGATTATTTTTTCGGAATTAATTTTTCAAATAAATTTAAATACAATGGACTGGATTTATCTTCAAGATTAAGGGTCGCCCATATCTCGTCTCATCTTGTTGACGGTTTATCAGAAGACGGGAATTTTGAGAAACTGCCTTTTGTTTACAGCAGGGAGTTTGTTGATTTTGTTTTAGCAGTTGATATTAATGGTTTCAGACCTTACGCAGGAGTAAATTTTGTTTTCTCGACACAACCCAAAGATGTAAACACCCTGATTCCTCAATTTGGCATAGAATTTCCGGTTAAAACACTGAAAACTTCAACCAGAGATTTTCTCGAACTTAAACTAAGTTACGATTTCAAATTGGGTGGACATGAGCAAAAATACTTACCAATCCATTCTGTTCAGTTAAGTTGTTTGCTTTTAACATGGGAGAAAATTGGAGTATCTTTAAATGTTAACGGATACACAGGACCCAGCATGCACGGAATGTTTTACAAGGAAAAAGACAGATATATTTCTACAGGATTTCAAATTATTTTTTATTAGTTCTTTGATTAAATAAATAATTTTAATAAGTTTAAATTTTGAAATATTAATAATTTGAGGATAATATGGCAAAATCATTAAACAGAGTTACTCTTCTCGGAAATTTGGGCGCTGACCCGGAATTCAGAACCACAACAAATGGTACATCAGTAGCATCTATGCGTATGGCTACTACCGAAACCTATAAAGATAAAAATGGCGAGTGGCAAGATCAAACTGAATGGCACAATGTATCTTTATGGAACCGTCTTGCAGAAGTCGCACGTGATTATCTTAAAAAAGGTAGTAAGGTATATGTGGAAGGAAAACTACGAACAAGGTCTTATGAAGATAAGGAAAAAATAACAAAATATTTTACTGAAGTAGTAGCTTTGAATATGATACTACTTTCACCTAAAGACGGACAAACTGCCTCGGATTCATCTTCAAGAAGTTCGGATCAAGGTTCAAATGTTGCTCCTATAGAAGCAGATGCACCGAATTATCCCGAAGACGATGTTCCGTTTTAATATTTATTAAATATGAAATATCTGATTCTGTTTGATATTGACGGAACAATCTTGAAGTTCAGGCAATATAATTCGCGTGAAATATTTGCCAAAATGCTTAAGAAAGTTTTCGGAAAGGATGTTCCTTTGTCTCTTATGCCCGACTTTTCAGGAATGACTGACTTGCAGATTCTTAAAGACATTGCTAAAAAGATTCAACTCGACAATGATGAATTATTCTCGAAATTGCCCCTTGTCTGGTCAACAATTTGCAATGATTTTAAACAATATTGCACTCCTCAGTATATGAAACTACTTCCTAACGTTAGCCAATTAATAAATATATTAGATTCAAATCCCGACTTTACACTTGGCTTGCAAACAGGAAATTTTGTTGATAATGCATACATCAAACTTCAAGCGTTTGATTTAGCTCAATATTTTCCTTTTGGTGCATTCGGCTCTGACCATGAAGACAGAAATCAATTGCCTCCGCTTGCAATCAAAAGAGCTAATGAATATTTAGGACATAATGCATTCTCAGCAATGAATACACTGGTTATTGGTGATTCTCATCGTGATATTGAATGTGCAAAATCAAATAATTTACCGGTATTAGCCGTCGCTACAGGAAATGTTAGTGCTGACGAACTTGCGATGCATCAACCGGATGCGATTCTGGATAACTTTGCAAATATTGAAATCACTCTCAGCACAATTAATAAGCTTTTACGAATAATATGAAAAAAATAAAAATTGCTATTGACGGACCGGCCGGCTCGGGAAAAACAACCACGGCTAAGATAGTTGCAGAAAAATTAGGATATATTTATATTGATACAGGTGCAATGTACCGTGCAGTTACACTTGCATGGATTCGTTCGGGAGCAGAATTATCCGATGAAAATCTCTGTAAACTTATTAATGAAATATCAATTGATATAAAAAACACAACGTCAGGTCAAAGAACTTTTCTTAATGGTGAAGATGTCAGCGATGATATACGGCTTCCTGAAGTTACAAAAAATGTCAGTCCTGTAAGTGCTGTCGGTTGTGTTCGCGAAAAACTTGTTGCAATGCAAAGGGAATTTGGAAAACATGGTGCAGTTGTTCTCGACGGAAGGGATATAGGAACTGTTGTTTTCAAAGACGCTGAATTAAAAATCTTCCTTATTGCCGATGAAAATGCTCGTGCTCTAAGGCGCACAAAAGAGTTAAAAGAAAAGGGAATTGAACTAACAGTCGAAGAAATTAAAAAGCAGATAATTGACCGTGACAACTACGACAGCAGTCGTGCAAACAGTCCTTTAAGAAGAGCTGATGATGCTATCGAAATTGATACATCAAACATTACTATTAAACAACAATGTGATTTAATTATAGATTTTGCTCAAAAATTGATTGGAAAATAAATGCAAATTAATATAGATAACAATGCCGGTTTTTGCTGGGGCGTTGTCAGAACAATAGAAATAGCCGAAAAAAGTTTGGAAGAAGCAGATAATAAGAATACTTATGTTCTTGGTCAAATTATTCATAATCCAAAAGAAGCCGAACGGCTCGAAAATATCGGATTGAAAAGCATCACAAGAGATGATTTTAAAGCAATCGCAAACAACGGAGCTAAGGTTATTATCAGAGCTCACGGTGAACCGCCTGAAACTTATGAACTGGCAAAAGAACTTGGTATTCAGATTATTGATGCCACATGCCCTCTTGTTACCGCTTTGCAAAAGCGAATTAAAAAACATCATCAGGACGGTTGGC
Organism: uncultured Hyphomicrobiales bacterium; assembly: GCA_964511865.1. Lineage (GTDB taxonomy): Bacteria > Bacteroidota > Ignavibacteria > Kapaibacteriales > UBA2268 > ChocPot-Mid. The sequence goes on from CAZEHW010000009.1 coordinate 18,500, forward strand.
AGATAGTCGTTTTTGGAAAAGATGAACATGCTGAAGTAATTGGGCTAAAGGGCGTTTGTAATGGCGACGTAGTAGTTATAAAGAGTGTCGAAGAAGCTTTATCAAAAATAGATTTCAACAAAAAAACTATACTTTTCAGCCAGACAACGATGGACAAGCCAACATTTTACCAAATCAAAGAAGCAATTGAAAAAAGAGTGGGCGAACTGATTGACGATGGTGAACTGAAGGAGCAGTTTTTAGCAAAGGATACCATCTGTCATTTTGTGTATGGCAGAGAAGATAACTTAAAGGAATTTTCCCGGGTAAACGATGTTGTGCTTTTTGTTGCAGGCAAAAACTCATCGAATGGAAAAAGTTTATTCCACGTTTGCCAAACAGTAAATGATAAAGTATATTTCATCGAAGACCACAGCGAAATTAATTTCGATTGGCTGAAGGATGCACAAAGTGTTGGCATTACCGGAGCAACAAGCACACCTCAATGGTATATGGAACTTGTTCGGGAGAAGATACAAGAGAGAATTAGTTGATAGTCGTCAGTCGTTAGTCAACAGTTTATTGGAAAAAGGTAAAGGGAGAAAGGAAAGACTGAATGACCGAAACAATGAAGGACGGATTAGCCGAAAAATGGAATTTTCGTGAACTGTGAACCGTAAACCGAAAAAGGAAGACAGTTACACAGAGATACACGAAGGGTGCACAGAGTTTCACAGAGAAAACAGCGAAACGTGAAACAGCGAAACGTGAAATGTATAACGGAAGTCAGTTACACAGAGCTTCGCTGAGGAGACACAGAGATTCATAGATATTTTCTATCTCAAAACCACAAATTTCTCAATATCATTTCCGATGCGGATGAAATAAATTCCATTTGGGAAATTGGAAACATCAATTCTTACTCCCTTTTCCATTCCCCTCTCGAGAGGGGTTAGGGGTGTGTAAGAGGTCGGGGAGAGGTTGGATAAACACTCACCATAAACATTATAAATTTGAATTACAAAATTGTGTACGGGCACATTGCAATGTGCCCCTACGGAGATTTCAATATATTCGCTTGCCGGATTGGGAGAAATAATAAAATTACTATTTTTAACAAGTATGTCTTCAACAGGTGTAACCATGCGAATGGAAACTTTTGCTCTTTTTGTGGTTTTGCAATCTTTGAACCAGCTTTCAGCTTCGACATAAAAAACAGTATCACGATTGATAAATATTTTTTGACTTTCATATAATTCTGTGATTTTATTTCCACCTTCAGGTAGATCATATAAATAAAAATTTGATTGTTTTGGTGAAATAGCTGTAATATTGATATAATTTTTTTTAAATAAAATTGTATCTGAAACACTCACAACAGGTATTGATGGGTAAATATTCATATAAACATCATTTTCAGAAAACATATACTCTGGACTTGTGCTTCTTAGTCTTAATTTGTAATGACTACCTTCCAATACATCTTCCGGAGTAAAAGTAAAAATTGTATCACAGTATTTTCCAAAGATTATTGAAACTGTTTTTGTATTTGAATTCCATTCTCCGTTAGTGTCTGATATCTCAACAATAAACTGATTGTCATCATTGAATAATCCGTAGGTTTTTATTGGTATTACAAAACTATCACCCGGACAAAACATTGCTTTCCATGACTTAGGGTCAAATATCTTTAATTGTTTGCTTTTATTCCAATAGTAAATAACATAAAATTCTTTGATTGTAGTATCCGAGATTATATACTGATGTCTTTGTGGTCTTATTGTATGGATGTCCCTCATATTAAGTTTGAATTTTGAATTTGAATCCAAGCTCTCAGTAAGAATAAATAATGCGCTATCCGGAAAGTTAAAATCATCATATTCTATTTTTAAAGGATAATCTTTTTCAAAAGCATTAACTTTAATATAGTAAATAAGTGGTAGTTCATAATCCGTAAATTTCATAATGCTTCGAGATTTTGAATAAGGTCGTGCATAAACTGGATTAATATCCGATAAACCATAAATCAAACCAAGGTCTCTTGCGTTATCAGGAATAATGCGTGCTTCAAATTCATCCATTTTTACTGGCCAAATGCCTTCACCATATATCGTATCACACCAACTTTTTGCCATATAACCTGAACCAATAATCATGTTGGATGTGTCCTTCTTGTTTGAAATAAAAAATATTTCTATCCCTGGTTTCTTTGTCGAATCAATCCATTCATATGGATTGTAAAACAATATATTAGGTAATTTCAGTTTAATAAATCCGCTGTCATTCAATTCTTTTGCTTTGAAAGTCATGTAACAAGTTTTATATCCGGGAGTCATCGTTTTGGTTGGTAAAAACAATAATTCCAAATCGAGATATCTTCCATAACTGACATTGTAAAATTCTGCTTGTTGAACATAATCAGGAATTGTGTGTTGTTTACCAGGTCTATCCATAGTTCTGAAAGTCAGAAATGGTTGGTCGGAAGATAGGATAAGTGTATCGATTGACATTGTATCAGATAACAGACTGACATTTAAAATTGGATTAAAATAGTTTCCCGTACCTGAGTCTGCTGTGAAGGGATTTCTTGCATAGTAGTTATAATTATCCACATCCCGGCTAACATTTGGTGAACTACCACCATAGATTCTTTCCATGTCAAATAAAATTTCAGCTTCCGATGATGTGATTTTTTCAGAAAAATAATCAGAGCAAAAAATATCATTATTAGTTAATAATAACAACAAAGAGATGGTAATTAATATGGCATTTTTTATTTTCATAACTTTATTTAAAATTTATATATGTTTATAATAACACATTAAAAGGAAAAAAATCTCAAAAAAAATAATATTTATATAATTAGCTTATCTTTTCAAGAATAAACTCGTGCAACTCCTTCACTATTTCATTTGTGATTTCAGGTGCAACTATTATTCGAATTGAATCTGCACTGCAATCAAAATTTATAATCTTGTCGCTGTACTTATTGAGAATTTTGTTATTGACAAATTTATGCCGTATATGTCCTGTGTTCAGTACCGTAACCAAAGAGCATTGCATTGTGCTTATCAAACTGAAATTTCTGCTAAGCTTCTTTTCCAGAGAACTGCTTTTTTTATAAATAATTCTTATTGATTCCGGAAATACCGAATGTTTAACAATATCTGAACTTTCTCTCAGAAGCCTGTTAATTAGCGAATCGGCTTCCTCTTTTGATTTGTCGCTTGTCAAAGGTATTTCGGAAAACATCAAATCTTCACGGGAAATTATCATGGGCTTGTTTGGTTCTTTGCTCTCTGCTGAAATTACAGTTTTGGCATTATCCGGTTCAAATGCTGATTTATATATTAAGCTGATATTTTGACTTGAAACATGCTCTAACATTTTCGGATGTATGAGCTTCAAACCGTTCGTTGCGGCTTTGTATGCATCCAAGTAGTTCAAAGCCGGTATCGGAAATGTATGCTCTACAATCTTTGGGTCGGCAGTCCTCAAACCCGGAACGTCAGTCCAAAAAGTAATGGATTTCGCCCCTAAGATTTCTGCATATAACGAAGCAGTCAGGTTTGAACTTTCGATACCCATCGTCGTAATTTCACCCATTCTGTTTTTCGCAACGAAACCCTGTGTAAGCACAATTGAATTTTCCTCAAGCTTTGGAATTAATTTCTCTTTAACCTGTTTTGCAGTTTCTTTCAGCAGTGGTTTTGCATTACCGTAATTATCATCGCTAACAATTAACGAAGTAGAATCCACACAGTAAAGCTCAAAACCCTGTTCCTGAAGGTAATGATTAACCGTATGCAAAGCAAAAAACTCACCGAAACTCAGCATAGCATCTAATGTACGTGCGGTCAGTTCTCCCGTTATAGACAATCCTTTAATAAATTCGCTCAGTCTTTGTTTCGATGATTCGAACAAAAGAATAAGACTTTCCAAAGTATCTTTGTTTTTCAAAAGAGTTCGGGCGAAGTTCAAATGCTCGTTAATTACTTTTTCGAGAATAGCCATTGCATCTTTTTCGTTGCCTGCTTCGGCAAGTTTTGCTGCTTTTGCAAGGTCTCTTGTTGCTTTCGAAAAAGCGGATATGACAACAAGCAAAGGTCTACCTGTATGCTCTTTTAAAATATTAATCATTGCCTCAAAACCGCTTTGAGACTTTAAAACCGCACCGCCTATTTTTATTATATTCATATTCTATATTTCGTAATCAACTGATACACTTGTCTGTCTTCTTTTCAAAATAAAATCTACTGCTTTTTTATGTTCCGGATGTTCGATATATTCCTTTAAATATTCTTTATTGTCAAACACAGAAATTAATGAAATATCATATGCTCTGTCCGATTCTATAATATTAATGCCAACTTCATATTCCCTTATAACAGAAATTTTCGCAGGAAGCCCATCGAGCAAATTTTTAATAGATACCGCATTTTCTGCTTTTGTCGAGCCCTCTGCATTGTCGAGCAGTTTGAACATTACTAAATGTTTTATCATAACATTACCATCAGATTAATTTTTAAATATTCAAAAATCCCGTTTAACCAGTTGTTACAACTGGCTAAAACAAAATTACGGAATTTTTCTCTTCATTAAAAAATCATGAAATTCATTCAGAGTTTTTTCGATTTCTGTATAAGATTCCATCAGAACAAGTTTTTGACGGACATTAGATGAATCGTAAAGACCTTTGAGGTATCCTGTATAATGCTTTCGGAATTCGAGAATACCTTTAAGCTTTCCTTTATAACTTATAGAAAGACGCAAATGCTCAAGACATGTATCAATTCTTTCTCTCTCATTTGTTGTAATGATTTTACCGGAGAGCAAATATTGCTTCATACTATTAAATATAAACGGATTTCCTATAGCACTCCTGCCAACCATAACTGCATCACATCCTGTCATGTCAAAAGCTCTTTTGCAATCTTCAGGAGTATTTACATCACCGTTCAAAATCACAGGAATTTTAACTTTCTCTTTTACCTTTGGTATCCACGACCAGTCGGCAGTTCCACTCATCCCCATAGCCCTTGTTCTGCAATGAACAGCAAGAGCAGACACTCCGGCTTTTTCAAGCATCTGTGCTGTTTCCACAATTACAATTGAATCACTGTCCCATCCAAGGCGAGTCTTTGCAGTTACGGGAATCGAAACTGAATTTACAACTGCATCTACCATATCAGCCATTTTATCAGGACATTTCAAAAAAGCGGCACCTGCGTTATTGTTCACTACTTTTTTTACCCAGCAACCAAAATTAATATCTAATATATCAGCACCTGCATCTTCTGCCATTTTTGCTGATTGGCACATTGATTCAATTTTTGAACCGAAAATCTGGACAGCAACAGGTCTTTCGTCATCAACTATTTTCATTTTACTTATTGACCTCGAAACATCTCTGATTAAAGCTTCAGAAGCAATAAATTCAGTATAGACAAGTTCGGCTCCCATACGCTTGCAGATAATACGAAAAGGAAGGTCTGTCAAACCTTCCATCGGTGCAAGAACTAATCCATGTTTAAATTTAATATCTTTTATCTTCATTATTTCTCTCAGGTCTGTACATTTATTGCGATGACGGTTATATCATCAAATTGAACTTCAGATTTTACATAATTTCTAACGTCACTGACAATATCATTAACGAGCTCTTCTGAAATTTTAAGTTTGTTAGATTCCATTATTTTAAGTAAACGGTTTTCGCCGTATTCATCATCTTCTGCATTCTTCGCTTCCGTTACTCCATCGGTATAAAATAAGACTAAATCTCCGCTTTGTAAAACTATCTTACCTGTTTTATAATTATCAACATTTTCGAGGACTCCTAAAATTATTCCACCAAGATTTAGCAATTCAATTTCTTTGTTTGACTTAATTAAAATCGGTGGATTATGACCTGCATTAATATATTCAAATGTATTTTCCTTAGGATTTAGTTCGCCGCAAAAAAATGTTACAAAACGGTCTGCGGAAGTATTTTGGAAAACCAGATTATTCAATCTGAACAGCAACTGGTTTAATGGTAATCCCAATGGAGAAAGAACTCTCAATGCCGCCTGAACATTTGCCATCAATAAAGCCGCAGGCATTCCCTTGCCGGAAACATCAGCAATAGCTATCATTAAATTGCCATTGGGTAGACGGATGAAATCATAATAATCGCCACCGACAAATTTCGATGGAATTGTCGTTCCGAAAATATCGAAGTTCTCAGTCTTAGGGCATTCTTTTGGTAAAAGCTTCTTTTGAATCTCCAATGCAAGTGCAAATTCACTTTCTAATTTCTGTCTTTCAACTTCCTTTTGAATCAGCTTCAAATTCTCTAAAGCAAGAACAGTTGTGTTCCCTATGACCTTAATAAAAAGTAAATTTTCTTCAGTAAAAAGTCTTCCGACTGTGCTTCTTCCAATTAACAAAAAACCTTTGATAGATGATTTCATCATCATTGGCGAAACCACCCAAACTTCATTTCTGTCTATCCATTTCTGCAGTTCATCGCTAACAGATAATTCATCTGTAAAACAAGTATCTTTACACGACAAAAATTCATTTAATTGTTCCAGAGGAAGTTTTTCTTTAAAAGTATTTTTTAATATATTAAAATCTCTCTTCTCACCGTCATCCTGAGTCTGTCGAAGGATGTTCTTTCCGTCCTTCTGTTTTTCGGTTATTCTGTCTTTCCCTTCTCCCCTTCTCCCTTCTTCCTGATAAATAACTGCAAACCTTGTAATCATTAGCTGGCCTAAAAGATTCAGCGAAAGTGTCTTAATGATTTTTTCCTCAGAAAGAAACACGTTGAAATCCCTGCTCACTTCAAATAAAGTAGTAAGCAGTTGATTTCTTGATTCTACCATGTTTTTTTCATTCAATAATAAATTGATATTCTTTGTATTATTTAAAGAATTTGCAGTTATTGATGATACCAATGAGATGTAGTAATACTCTTCGTCGGTAATTTCAGTAGAATCTAATTTTTTACTCAGGCAAATTAAAGCCATCAGTTCAGAGCGGTAAATAATCGGAATACATATTTCATATCCTGCTTCATGTAATTCACTAATATTCTCTTTGACAGATAATTCATCTGTTCCCGAAATTTTGCATATCTCTTTAATTTCAAAAGCAGGGATTTTTTCAATATTCTGTTTTCCTTTTGACACTACGGGGATAAAATATTCTTTTGATTTATCCGGGACAAAAACTATTCCTCTGAAAAGTTTCAGTTTACCCATTAAACTTAGCAAAGTAATATTAAGAATTAAAATCTCATCATTTGTTTCATTCAACTTTGCACCAAGAGAAAGCAAAGATTCCAGATTAATTAATATTTTTGAATCTCCGCTCATTTCTTATAATGGATAGATTGTACGGATTTGACCGGTAACAGAAAATGATAATATTTTACCTGCATTGTTTGCATTTGCAATTTCTACTTCATTTCTTTGACCGTTTATAATCAGTATCTGGTTTCTTAATTTGTGATATATTATTTCGCTGTTGTAATCGGTTGACAAAGTATTAATTCCGGATTCTCTTCTCGTATCGAGCCGCAGTAGATGTGTCAAAGTCTGAATATAAGCCCAATCGCTGGATGTTACTATCAATTTGACAGGATATTGGTCAACTGCTTTTGTCTTTAAAGTTCCAAGCTCCAAATCTGATGTGATTGTTCTTGTGTTAACATCAATGAAAGTAGCTTTTGCCGCAGTTTTTGTCTGTCCTGACTTCAGTTTGCCTTGACCAAGAGATATAATTAGTGCTTTGTCATTTTCGTTATTAACTGCCACCAAACTCGGAGCTGTGTTTACTTTAATAACAGCTTCCTGCTTATGTGTTCGTGAATCTACAATCGAAACTGTATTATCTCCCTGATTCGCAACAAATATCTGATTTCCGGCACATGCAATCGAAACCGGATTTTTCCCGACAACAATTCTTCGTGCAATTTCAAGGTTATAAATATCAACCAAACTCAAGGTACTGTCATTTCCGTGACAAACATAAGCATCGGTAGCATTGGCAAAGCAAATATCAGTAGGCTCAAGAAGTTCATCCGAAAAATCAATTGTTGCCAGACTTAAAAAAGTAAATTTATCTATAATCTCAATCTTATATTCCGAAGGCATCAGCAAAAACAACATTCCGCCATACTCGGAGATTTTTGATATATTTCCCTGAAGACTTTTACTATTAACTTCATAATAAATATCGTTAGAAATAACTCCATCTTTAGTGTCATAAGTCATCAATTTCGGATTAGCAGAATCTACGGCAATAATAAATTTCTGACCTAAAACTACATCATTAATAATTTTTTCCTCGTTGCAGGAAAACAAGAAAAACATTGCTAATAAAAATATTATTGATTTCATTATTAATGTATTTATAAATATGTTAAAATGTTCTTTTCTCATATCTTTTTATTAACGATAATATTATATTCTTATTCTATTATATATTTTAATTTCAATTTACTTTAAAACTTTCTACTTTCAAACTTTACAAACTTTTTATCACATCTTTCATTAATCGGGTAAGAAACGGTTCTGCTGAAGCCGCCGTTTCTAATATATCCTCTAAACTGCACGGTTGCAGAGCATCAGGATAGCATTCATCGGTAATTACAGATAAACCTAATACTTCAATTCCCATCTGACGGGCGACAATATTTTCGGGAACTGTGCTCATTCCGACAACATCAGCACCAATATTACGAAGAAAACGGTACTCCGCTCTGGTTTCCAGATTGGGACCGGTAACAGCCACATAAACTCCCTTATGGATTTTAAGCTGTATTTCCATTGCAATTCTTTCGACAAGCTTAATTAGCCGTTTTGACCATGGTTCACTCATATCAGGAAACCGAATGCCAAGCTTGCTGTCAGTAATTCCAATTAAGGGATTTGCACTGATTAAATTTATATGGTCTTCGATTATCATTATCTGTCCTTTGCGAATGTAAGGGTTCATCGAACCGCTTGCATTCGAAATAAGAAGATTCTTTATACCCAGAAATTTCATTACTCTTATTGGAAATGTAATTTCCTGCATGTTGTATCCTTCGTAATAATGAAATCTACCTTGCATGGCAACAACATTTTTTCCGGATAGTTTGCCGAATAATAATTTACCATTGTGAGATTCAACTGTTGAAACCGGGAAATTAGGAAGTTCTGAATAAGGCAATTCCAAATCAACATCTATTTCATCTGCCAATCTGCCTAAACCTGTACCGAGAATGATACCTGTCTCCTGCTCAGCATGAGTTCTTTTTCTAATGTAGTTTACTGTCTCATCAATTTTATTAATTAACTCCTCAGATTTTCCTGCCATAACTTCTCCCGATTTTTACCAAAATATTTTTCAAAAATAATACATACTGCAGTATGCTGTTTTAACTCAAAATTTGAACTTAAAATTTAGAATTTGTTTTCTCCTTCTTCTCTGTGGTTCAATGTGTCTTCTCCGAGTAACTCTGTGTAATAATTGTTTCTACTCCCGATCTGCAGCATCAACTTAAAAAAATCAATACTTAAAACTTCCTTTTCAGTGCTCGTTTTTTACCTCAAAATATTTGTGCATTTGTTTTAGAGGTATTTATAGCAAGAATATTTTCAGAGTTACTTTTTCAATAAACCATAGTTTAATATTTTTGTTTATTTATTTAATCAATTTTTTTCATAGTAAGGCAATAATAATGATATAGCGGTATCCTGATATTTAATTCCACCATAAACATCTACTATTTTAAGTTTAACATTATCATTCACTGTAATTACTAAATCCGGAAAACTCACTTTTTGTGCTTGCATTATATCATTGAGCTCTAATAAATACAGTGGTTTTTCATTGACATACATAACCAAAGTTTTCACTCTTGAGTTTTTATTGAATAAATCTTTACTTTTTTGATAACCATTATAAATTAGGAAACCATTAATTATAATATCCTTTTTCTTGGGGTTTCTAAAATTGTAAAATTCAATTGTTTCATTAATGCCATTTCCCGGAACACCCTCAACCCATGCAGTCTTCTTATTATAATCATTCAACTGCGAAACAGGGTAACTGATGTATTTCAAATTTCCGCTTGAAGATGCCTTGATTTCCCAACTCGTATTACATGATATTGAACAACCATTCTTAAAATCCTCAATTTTTTTATCATAAACTTCAAATGTATATTTTTTTAGAGAATCATACCCATTTATTTCATTATTAATATATTCATTCTCGAAATATGCAAATACTTCATAATCTTTTTTCTCAAAAAATGCTTTCAAATTAATATATACATTCTTGATTGTTTCAATTGATTTTTTTTTTTTTAGAGGAGGAGTATTTACAAAAACAGATTTGTATTGATAATCCTCTTTCAAATTATTCATGATATTTGAATATGCCTTATTTAGGTTATTTACAATTTCACCCTTTTGATAAATATTTCCCTTTACATCAATATTTAAACCTTCATAATACATTGCTTTTTCCAAACTCTTAAAATCTTTAAAGTAATAATTAAACTCATCTTCTTTTATCTCCTTCATTTCTTTGATATCATTATTTAAATACTTTAAATTATAATTTGGAATCTGTACTTCATTCCATTTTGACCATAAACCATAAAATGTCAAACCACAAGCACAGTCGTTATACGGAATCGTGATAACTTCCAACAAAATTGGAAAATCACAATTGGAAATTTTTTTTAACTTCTTTTTCTGCTCCACATTCAATTCAATATACCTATATTTGCCGGCTTGCTCAATCTGCATATCTGTCAATTTAATTGTCTGATAAGGAACAGAAAGTTTTCCATCCTTAATAGGTGGACCATCAGCTTTTGAACAATAAAGCATTAATAGAAAAAATGAAATAATAACTGATAAAAATAATAGCTTTTTCATAAATGTTATACCAAATTGTACGTCATCAAAATTTTTTGAACAAAAATTCACAAATCAACTTAGATTGTTTTTCTAAAATAAACATTAATTAATTATAATACAAATTGTTTAAATTCTGCATTTTTTAAAACATAAAATTTCTCTTTTATAACTATTCCTCTCAGTTTCAATACATTTTGATTTGTCATTATTAACATCAAAAGTTTGAATATCCCATTCCTGTCTGCAGTATGCTGTTTTCAGCTCAAAATTTGAACTTAAAATTTAGAGTTTATTTTCTCCTTCTGCTCTGTTGTTCACTGTGTCTTCTCAGAGTAACTCAGTGTAACAATTTCTTCTGCATACAGTCGGTCGTATGCCACTACAACTCAAAACTTCTTTTATTGACTGCAAATCAATTTGCAATGCATTTTATTATTTTTATCTTTGCTCCATTGCTGAGAACGTACCATGCCCTTGCCTTCGATTTTCACATAAACTCCTGCCTTTTGTAAAACATCAATTGCAGTTCGTAACGGGAAACCTATAACATTCGGCTTGTATTCTTCATTACTCATTTTCTTATCTAATGTATCTGAAATTAATGTTTTAAATCTTTCTGCTTTCAATAAAATCTCTGTTCCTTTTGCGATTTTAACTCCGCTTACCGGACTTTGAGATATTACAATTCCGTCAATCAAATTCTCAAGCTTTGGCTTAAATCCGTAATCTCTTAAAATCTTAATTGCATCTCTGCTGAAAAATCCCTTGACGTTTGGCAAATAGATTGTATCATGCGAAAATGCACTTGATTCTAATCCTATATCGCCGGACACTGCTATCCATCTGCTTGCGATTGCCTGAAAAACCGGTGCGGCATTCAATCCTCCATAATATCCGGCTTTTGGTTTGTCCATTATTACTGCTATGGTAATTTTAGGGTCGTCAGCCGGGAAGAATCCAATGAATGAACCGGTATAATGACCGCTTGCATAAGAACCATTAACCAATTGTTGAGCTGTTCCGGTTTTTCCTGCAATTTTTAAACCTTTAACTCTTGCTCTTTTGCCTGTACCCTTTTCAACCACTCCTGTCATCATATCGGCAACTGTTTTTGAAGTATTTTCAGAAATAACCCGTCTGACTTTTTTCGGTTCAAATTCTTCAATTATCTCACCTCTTGAATCAAGTATTTCTTTAACCAGATGTGGTTTCATAAAAACTCCGCCATTTGCTACCGTTGAGTAGGCATTAGCCATCTGCAATGGAGTAGCTATAAGATTATACCCATGACTCAGGTACCGTCTCTCAAAAGCTCTAAATTTTTCTCTTTTAGGTATTCTTCCTTGTTCTTCACCAATAAAATCAATGCCGGTAGTATTGCCAAATCCAAAATCACGAACATATTTATAAAATTTATTCTGACT
>CAZEHW010000009.1:30813-32742 GCA_964511865.1 uncultured Hyphomicrobiales bacterium
AAGTTTTTCTCCCACCTGAGAAAAAATCACATTGCTTGATTGCTCCAATGCTTCACGAAAATTAACATTACCAATAGGATGGTCATCACGGATAGTAAAACCGCCAAAACTTATTTGTCCGCCATAACCGTTACATGGAGTTTCTGGAGTCATTATCCCATCGTCTATAGCCGCACAGGCAGTTATAACCTTAAACGTCGAACCGGGTTCGTAAACATCAGTTATAGCTCTGAGTTTCATTGCACCAAATTCTACTTTATCCTTTTTGCTTGGGTCATACGATGGATATGTCGCTATTGCCAGTATCTCTCCTGTTGAAGGTTCCATCACTATAACTGTTCCCGAAGCTGATTGTGAATTAATAACACCTTTTTGTAATTCAAACTCAACAATTCTTTGCAATTCAATATCAATGGTCAAAACAATGGATTTGCCGTTTACTGCAGGAATCAGAGGTAAATCAGCGGCGGCATGTAATACACCAAGAGCATCACGTTTCATCATCATATAACCTTTTTTACCTGTTAAGATGTTATTGTATTTCATCTCTAATCCGCTTTGACCTTCATTGTCAATATTTGTAGTACCAATGACCTGAGCACCGACATTACCATATAAAAAATTCCGTCTTGGTTCTTTGAATTTTATTAATCCTCTGTAATTAAGAGTATCAATTATCCTTGCTTTATCAGGCATAATTCCGCGTACCAACCAAACGAAAGCACCTCTGGTCGAATTTATCTTTCTCAAAAATTGTTTGTAGGATACACCTGTAGCTAATTCCAAAGCTTTGCAGACCTTTAATTTTTCTTTTAATACCGAAGGGTCAACAGCAACCGATAAGCTGTTTATTGTTGATGCAATTAGCTTCCCGTTTCGGTCAATTATCTTTCCGCGTTCTGACATTAATTCAATTCGTGAAACATGCTGATGTTCAGCTCTTTGCGCAAAGCGTTTAGCATCGTAAACCTGAACGATGAAGAGCCGGATTACAATAACAATAAATCCAATTGATAAAGCTATTAGGAGAAACCAGAATTTCACCATATTTCGTTTTGGTGCTTCTTCGGTATTTTCAGGTATTTCTATCTCTTCATCTTCAATTTCCATTGTTTTCCTTTTTAGAAAATATAAAGAATATATCTAATTGCTACGAATAAAATGCAAACTGCAAGTATCCATTTGATTAACTTTGCAGGCATATATTTTTGAAGTCTTGCACCCAAATAAACTCCCGCTAAACCACCTATTCCAAATAAAATCCCCAATATCCAATTCGGTGCAATCGAAAGTCCCGGATAAAATGGCTCAAGTATTTGGAAAAAAATTACTGCTACTACCGAGGTCAAAAATGTACCCATTAAAGCTGCTCCGGCAATAGTATAAACAGGAAGATTAAAAATTGCAACAAACAATGGTGCCATGATTGCTCCCCCTCCAATGCCGTAAGCTCCACCAGCTGTGCCAACGAGCAAACTTATGAAAAAGACTTTCAGGTTTGACACTGTAAATTCATCTCCATAAAAATCATATATTAACTTTGAAAATGTAAACGACTTAACTTTAACTGTCGGCATTAGTTCGTCGTTTCCTGAATCATCATGCTTTCGTTTCATCAAATCCTGAAATTTTTTCTCAGTTTCCTTATTCTGTAATTGTTTCTTCTTTAAAATACCTTCAAGTACTCGTATCCCAAGGTAAAGAAGAACAAATCCCGCAAATATCTTAAAATTAGTTGGGTCAGGCAGGAATTCCAATCTAACAATTGTACCTATAAAAACTCCGGGCAATGTTCCCAAAGAAACAACCAAAGTGAGATGCCATAGCATTCTTCCTTCTTTAATATACCGCATTACTCCACCCGGAATCGCAACGACATTATATAATTGATTTGTTGCAGTAACCGACGGGCTTGTAAAGCCAAGAATG
>CAZEHW010000010.1:0-16558 GCA_964511865.1 uncultured Hyphomicrobiales bacterium
GGAAACCTGCTTCGGGTTATAGGATACGAGCATATAATACCCAGGGCACAAACCGAATTGCCTACAGAAGTTGTCGAAGCAATGATGCTTGTAGCAAACGAAGAAGCTATGATAAATAAAGCAAAAGCTGAGTGGAATGCACGAATTTCTGAATTTTCAGGAAATACTTTTCAGATGGGAGATATGCTGTCTGCCGAAGGTAAGTTCCCTTTGCCGAATGGTGAAGTTTTAACTTTCTTTTCCATTATTCAAATTTCAGAACTTGTTGATTTCAACGGAAAAAAATGTGCTAAAATAATTTATAAGAATAGTTCGCAGGCAGAGGATTTGGCGTCATTCATGGGTTACTCTGTTGATGAGGTCAATGATTTATTTAATTTTAAAGCAAATGAAGGATTATCAACTTATATTCGGCTGAGCGGCGAGGGCGAAAGAATTATTGACCCTGCTACGATGCTGATTTATACCGAAAAGTCAACCCGAAAGATTGATATGAAAGATGAAGAAATGGGTGATGAAAGCAGAATGATTACAACAATTGAAACAAAAGAATATACTTATGAATATTAATTTTATAAAATCTTTTTTAATAAAATAAATTTGAATCTCTATGGAGGATTGATACATCATGCTTAGAAAAAAAAATAATTACAGTAATACTATTTCTAATATTCGGATACGGTGTTTCATCTTCTTTTGATAATGATTACCATGTTTTATTGCCAGATAAAAATATTGGAAGAAAAACAAAAGTTTTGGCTAACAGGGTAATCATCAGGATAAAAAAGGAATATGCACAAACATACAATGCTGAAAGTATTCTAAAAACTCTTGATAATATTAACGAAGTCAGTAACTCACTTTTAAAACCATCAGAATCTGTAACAGTTAACAATAATTTAAGACTCAAATCTACTGCGAAGCCGAATACTGATTTAGTAAATATCATGAAAGCGGAAGAGCCGCTTCTAAGAACTTTTGTTGTGAAATATAGTGGTGATCAAACGCCGGAAGATTTCTGCAAGGTGATTTTAAAAGAATATCCGGTAATAGAAATAGCAGAACCCGTTATCCTGCCGGAATTACAGGAATATCAACCGAATGACCCGATGGCTTTCAGCCAAATTATGCTTACAACATGTAAATTATTTGATGCATGGGAAATTGAAAAAGGAGACACAAATGTTATTATAGGTATATGTGATTCAGGTATTTTTCAGGAGCACGAAGACCTCACGAACTCATTGGCACGGAACTGGGCTGACCCTGTCAATGGAGTTGATGATGATGGTAACGGATTTATAGATGACTTTGCAGGTTATGACCTGACCGGTGAAAATCAACCTCCTGATAATACATATAATTCAAATGACCATGGAACCAATGTTGCAGGAATAGCCGCCGCTACAGTTGATAATGAAATCGGAATGGCAGGAACGGCATTCAAATGCAGAATTTTCCCAATTAAAATAGCTATTGGTGAGGACCTTGTTAAAGCATATGAATCAATAATATTTGCCGCCAACAGAGGTTTGAAAGTTGTGAATTGCAGTTGGGGTGTAGTTAAACCTTTTTCAGCAGTTGACCAAAGCGTTTTCAATTATGCAGTTGCCCATGATGTAGCTGTTATTGCTTCAGGCGGCAACGATATGGGAAGTCTTGAAAATAATTACCCTTCGGCTTATGATGGTGTATTAGCTGTCGGTGAAGTCAGCCAGTCAGATATTTTTTCAGGTAATAATATCGGTGCATATCTTGATGTTTTAGCACCCGGAAAAGGAAATTGGTATCCGAACAATTCTAATGGCTATGGAAATACTTGGGGAGGTTCATCATATTCTTCACCTGTAGTTTCAGGTATAGTTGCATTAATTCGTTCAAAATATCCTCAGCTTTCAGCACTACAATCACTTGAGCTTGCGAGGCAGTCTGTTGATGATGTTTCGGGTTTACCGGGAAATGTTTTTTGGAAGGATATACTGCCCGGGAGAATCAATGCATACAAGGCAGTTACAACTGAGCCGTTTTCGATTCCTTCGCTAAGACCTTTGAAAGCAGTATATAAAAGCACAGAAGGAATTGAATCATCACGTTTCGGTGTGGGTGATACAGTGCTAATGTCAATTGATGCTTTCAACTATCTGGGTGAAGCAAGCAACCTGACTTTTGAGTTATCTCCCGTTTGGGATGAAACAGGAAGCATTCAGGTTATAGATTCTTTAATTTCAATTCCATCAGTTCAAAGAGAATCAAATTTAACAATTGAAGAATATAAATTTGTAATCAAAAAAGAAAACCGTGAAAAAATGTTTTTCAGATGTGATATTTACGGGGACAATAACTACCACGATTTCTTTTTAATTGAATTCATACCAAGTCCAATTGTTACGACATTCTCAAACGATGCGATT
Source organism: uncultured Hyphomicrobiales bacterium (assembly GCA_964511865.1). Lineage (GTDB taxonomy): Bacteria > Bacteroidota > Ignavibacteria > Kapaibacteriales > UBA2268 > ChocPot-Mid. The sequence goes on from CAZEHW010000010.1 coordinate 2,412, forward strand.
TCTTTTTCCGTTTCGGACAGGGGAACAATCGGATTTGGCGGTTCAGAAAACAGCAAACAGGGAGTTGGCTTTGTATATAGGAATAAAGGAAACCAGATATGGAAAGCTTGTTTTATTGCTTCTGATTCCAATAATAAGACTGTAACCTCTTTAAATTGGGACCAAAATTCTTTTGATGATAACGATTTTAGTTTTATTAAAGCTTTTGTACCTCCTGAAAATAACATAGGGATATTTAATGATAATAATGCTTATAGTTCAGACAAATTAGGAATAGAAGTAAAGCAGGAATTTATTCTTCCGGAAGGTAACTATACAATAGCAAAGGTTAATATTGAAATTACGAATACAAGTACTGAAGACATAGTTGATTTTACTTCCGGTTATTATTTCGATTGGGATATATACGATTCGGACAGTAATTCTGTTGCATTGTTGACAGATGCAAGACCTGTAGGCATTAGCGAAAATCAGGCAGCAACTGAAATAATTTCCTGCACAAACAAATCATATCCTGTTTTCGGAAATGGTGTAATTACTTATGAGCCCAATTCACAGGTACAGTTAGCAGGAATGAATAGAGATATGCATTATATTTATGATAATGGTGTAATCGAAAAAGTTATGAATAGTGGTACTGAAATACAGGATTTAGGTATTGGTGATTTTGCGATATTTTCAGGAATGAAATTCCCCGGAGTTTTTGCTCCCGGAGAGAAAAAGAAATATTCAATTTGCTTTGGAGGTTTTGAAAATGAATTAATATTTAAGTCAAACATGATAATGGCTCTTGATTCGACATATACTCCGGTGAAAGAGACAAAAAATGATATGTTTACGGTAAAACTTTATCCTCAACCGGCACAGGATTATTTGTACTGCCAAATTGAGACTTATTCAACTATTGATTTGAATTTGAAGATATATGATATAATGGGCAGAGAGGTCTATTCTACAAAAAAAGATATTAGCGGTGTTGGAAATTTAAGTTTTCCTGTCAATTTATCTCAATTTGAATCAGGGACATATTTATTAACAATTCAGTCAAACAATATTTATAAAACATATTCGATTAAAGTTATTAAATAATTTTTGAAAACAAACAGAAAATAAAATATGAAAGCAGAAGTTCGGCTTGACCGCAATATGCGGTTGATAGGAAAAAATATAGATGGATTAGAAACTATTTTTGATGCAGTACCGGCTGCAGGCGGAGAAAACACTGCGGCAACTCCAATGGAGATAATGCTACAATCTTTAGCAGGATGTTCGAGTATGGATGTTGTATCTATACTAAGGAAAAAACGCAAACAAATTGATGAGTTTTGGGTGGATATTGAAGGTGAAAGAGCTGAGATTCATCCAAAAGTTTTTAAAACTGTACATATGACTTATAACCTGAAAAGTCCCGATGCCGAAGAAAAAGATTTAATAAGGGCAGTGGAGCTTTCTCAGGATAAGTATTGCGGTGCTTCTGCTATGTTTAAATTAGCCGGATGCAAAGTTACTTACGAAACAAGAATCAGCAAATAATTTATTATTGAATATCAATTAATATGATAGAGGAATGAAATTCCAATATTGGAATATGTGATTCTCCAGTCGGTAAATTCTGTTATTTTTGTTAAAGGATAATAAACTCCTATTTCAGGAGAAATAATCAGGTCATCGAACAAGGTGATATTGTAATTCAATAGTCCTTTTACACCCAAAATAAACTTGTTCAAATTTTTAATTTCATCATCATATAAAACAACAGTACGGTCATCATTCAGGTATTTATATTTTAGTGAACCATCCTTGTTATACACTCGTGTAAATTGGGCAAAATCACTTACAAGATTATATGTCTGATAAAAGTTTGTACTGACCGGATATGACAAGCTCAATCCTACACTAACACCCAAAGGCATAAATTCTAAAATCCTTTGATTGTATAACAAATCCATGTTTAAAAACATATATTCAATATTTACAGCCATATTTGTTGAAGTATTCGTAAAAGACCAACCGATTGGATCAATTTCAGATTCTGCAGGAATCAATGATGGATAACTGTCTCCCTGTGTTTTATGACTTGTATTGAATTTTTGCAAATTGGCATTGAGTTGAACTGAATTATAACAATCATTTCCGGGAGTAAGATTATACCGAAAACTTACTCCATAATGAAAACCTGCTCCGTTAGCTTTTGGTATATCTGTATAGCAATATGCTTCGTTATTTTGATATACTGCCTCTGTCTGATAAATGCTAACATAAGAAAAGTTAGCACCAATATAAAAATGATTTACTGTGTCAAGAACAGGATTTTCCTGTGAATGACATAGGGAAATCTGAATTAAAATTATCTGTAATATTATTAGAGTAAATAATTTTCTCATATAAATTCCTAATCAATAGCATAAAGTAATGAAATTCCTGCATTAAAACTTGACAAGCTCCAACTGTGATTATTTACCACATTGATTAGATGCCATGTATAATAAATTTCAGGTAGAATCCTGAATTTATCGTTGATTTTCATTTCATAGGACAAACCAAATTGTATTCCCGGAATAATTTTGGTTGCTTTTTGTATTTCGTTGTCATATGAAGTAACAACTCTGCGTTCATAAATAACAGAATCCGGAAGTGAAAATTGAATTGATTTTTTAGAATATATATGATAAACTTCCTTAAAATTATTATAGGTTAAAAATGAGAATGTGGGACCTGCAACAAAACTTAAAGGGAATTTTTCTCCTAATGATTGTGAATAAAGCAAACAAACGGTGAAATATAATAAATCTATATCAACTGAGAAATATGTTCTACTACCTTCCAAAGATTTTATATCATCAAATGGATTTTTATCTTGATATGGATTGTGATAAGCATGAGAATACTCAAACAGTAATTTTAATATTAATGACGAATATGTGAGGACTGAATCTGTAGAGAAAAAATATTTGAAATTTAATCCAAAATTAAAACCATCACCATACACCTTATTTATATTAGTAGGGCAATATTCATCAACAAATTGATAACCTACACCTTTGTGTATTACATTCTGGTAGCCGGCTGAAATACCCAGAAATAATCTTGTGGAATCTAAGTTTTCTTCACGGCTGAAATCTTCTGTCTGCCCGTGAACAGTAGACAAATTTATTGAAATAAACAAAATGACAATATTTATTATTCCTTTAGTCATATTAGATTCCAAAATAAAAAAGCAGAGATAATCATTTACCTCTGCTCAAAAATACAAAAAATATTCTAATGATTTTCAAAATCAAATTGCAATTTCAATGCCTTCTCTTCTTACAATTTCCAATAATGGAGAAATTGTATCTTCATTAAATCTCTTTTCGCAGATAGCAATCGGTTCTATTCTGTAATCGGCAACATAAGTAAACCTCCAGATTCTTCCGGTAAATTCGTCATCTTCATTATCAAAAAGCGGAGAAACAAGCATTAAATCTATATCGCTATCAGCCCTCGATTCATTATTCTTCACCAATTAATAAAGTAAATTATTACAAAATTTTATAAAAATGTAAACTTTAAAATTCGGAATTTTAAATCTAATAAACAAATTATCATGTGAAAAATATTTTAAATCATTAGAATATATTGTCAAAATAAATTAATTAGAAAAAATTGGATTTGCAATGTAACCTTTTAGTAAATTAATGTGTCTAATTAATTGTTAACAATAAAATATTTATATAATAGTATATATTAAATTATATTTAGCAGGTTTAAAGAGTTTAAAGTGTTTGGTAAGTAAATAATTACATGAGATATAGATTTTATTTAATCAGAATAATAGTAGTATTATCAATTCTTATAATTGGTTCAGAATTAAATGCCCAGTTAAGAGTTAAAATCAGAAAAGTTGTTGATGATGGCTTCACAACTGTTGACCCATGGCAATATCCTTTGATGAAAGCAAGAATCAGAGCTGAAATTTCGGGTTCACCCTATAAATTGAGTAAAAATAATGTTCTTATTCTGGAAAATAATAAAGTAAGCAAACCTCTCATAGTAGAGGATTTTGTAACTGACACAACAACAGGTGAAGTTTGGCAGATGGTTAAATGGTACACCCGGCGCGAAGGACCTAATCTGACAAGCAATAATCAATTAGTAATGGTTGATACTTTTTATGTGTTTACTGATGATGAAATAGCAAAAGTTGCAGGATGGCATAACAGAGGTGACCTTTCTTTTGTAAAAATGCATAATTTTGAAGACCAGACAATAATTGAAAAGGAGTTTATGTTCGGTGACCCCGGATCATCTCAGGTTGAAAATATTATTGTTAAAGCTTTAAAAGGACAAATTGACGGTAGCGGGACAGAAGGGCAAATTTGGATTGACTCGGCTAAAGTTCATTCAAATAATTTTCGTATCAAATGGGACGGATGGTCACAGGACAAAAGACCTCCACCCTTACATATCTGGCCAATGATGCCATATTTTGTACGCTTATATTATGAACCAAAAGACAATGAATATCATACTGATAAATTAACTGTTTATTATGACCATGGTTTAAAGCAGGAGATAATGCTGACAGGGCATGAATTTCACATACAGGATGAAGCAAATAACCTGAAATTAATAGCACCAAATGGAAATGAAGTATTAACCCCTTGCGAAGAAATCGAGATTAAATGGGACGGCTATATACGCGGAATGGCAACATACATCGATTTAAGTACTAACGGAGGTTCTTCCTGGTCAAATATCGGGATTGATGATGATTCTTCTTTCACATGGATTGTCCCGAACATTTCTACTTCTACTGCTTTGATTCGCGTAAGACAAAGTTTTAATTCAACTTTCCCTGCATTATTAAGAATAGATAATACACCTGTTCATAAAGTTACCTTCAACTATGACGGTTCTGTTTTACTCTCAGCAAATGAAGCCGGGACAATCAGTTCATGGAATACTGTTACTGAAAAACTATTAAATAATTTTTATATAGATGAACCAAATTATCCGGTTAACAGAATAAGAACTACAGGACTTTCATATATTTCATCTGATACATTATTTGCAATAACTTATTATAGATTATCTGATTATCCAAGAAAAGACTCAATTGCTTTTTTTAATGTCAAAGACAGCATTCCCTACTTAAGAAAATCCATTGAGCAGGGTTTCAATACCGCTGAAGTCAGATTTGATAATAAGAGCAGATTTATGGCATTCATTCCTGAACTTGGATTGAAAGTAAAAATTTATTCCACCCAGGATGGAAATTTTATAAGAGATTTAGCATATTCAAAACCGGTTAGTGCATTCGTATTTAACAGAGACCTTGACCAGGCGGCAATTGCATTTATGGATGGAGAGATTCAGATTTTATCCTTGCCTGATTTTAATATAACAAAAACTGTTGATTACTCCGATTTCCCTATGATACTGGAAATGAGTTTGGCTTCTAATGGAGAATTCCTTGCTGTGGGGAGTAAAGCCCCATATACAACTGTTTTTTCTGATAATCGAAATGACATTTTTGTTTTTAATATTCCTACTAATCAGATAATAAGAAGATTGAGAAGAACAGCCAGCGATCCTGTTGCCTTGGAGTTTAGTCCTGTGTCAACAAAACTATTGGTTGGTTCAGTTGATAATCCTCAAATATCATATTGGGATTTACCGGTTGATGAAAGCTTTACAGGATTTAAAGGACATGATGGCAAACTGACAGATTTTGCTTTTTCTCCAAGAGGTTCGATGATAGCGACTTCATCCAATTCTGCAGATAATTTATATCTTAGAAGATTTTCCTATGCCGAGTCTGATGAATCCGATTCATATTTTAGAATTATCACACCTTCGCTTGCAATTGAGAATGTTCAAGTTTCAAGTGCCTATATTTCAGAAGATGTAACATACAACCTAACAACATCGTTATGTGTAAGGGATACAAGTTTGGTTTTTCTCGATGTTGATTCTGTTGCAATGAAGAACAGAATACATTACAGACTAACAGCACCAATCCCAAGAGATACGATTATTTATGCGGGTGAATGTTTGACAATTAATATGAATTATTCTCCTCTTGATACCGGAATTGTTACGGATTCAATAGTTATATATACATGTGGTTCAAATATATATATCCCTTTAAACTCAAAAGGCAAAATGCGAAATATACGATTATTAAATAATAAATTCACTTTTGACCAGACTTGTGTGGGAAGTTCGCAAGATAAAACTTTTGCTATTGCAATTAACGATGACCCTGTTGCACTATTAGTCAACAGCCATGAATTTATTAATGAAGAATACAATCCTTTTATTAGCTTAACAAACAGGGATTTGGTATATCAGCCCGGAGATACAATTTTTGCAACAATAAAATTTGAACCAACTCAACTTGGAATTCAGTCGAGACAACTTATTATAACTCATTCAAATTTACCAAAGTTTCAAATTAAAGTTGAAATTAGCGGAGAAGGAATTGGAACAAATTATGACCTTAGTCATTATGATTTACGATATATCCCAGAAATTTTAAGAAGAAAAGTAACGATAATAAATAATTCCGATAATCCAATATATATTTATGAAGCAAATATGGAACCTGAGGGATACTTCTCTGTAATTTCATCTTTACCAATAAATTTAAATCCTAAATCCACATCGGAAATTGAAATATCGTGGAATTATTCTATGGGTGAACCTCCCTATGATGTCAATTTAAGGTTAATAGCCGGACCTTGTGCTGAAGAAAAGAACATTACAATCGGTACGTACCAAGCTTCTTCAAAAGTTTCGATACCTGATGTTTTTGCTGACCCGAAAGGCAGTACAACAATAAATATTGATTATGACAATACTGAGAATCATCCATACAATGGAGTAAGATTTTTCGAGGGAGAAATATCAATCAATCCTCGTTTATTTCTGCCGCAAAAAGTCACATCTCCTTTTGGTACAGTACAAATATTAAAGAATGAAATTTATAATGACAGGAGAATTATTGGTTTCCGTGTTGAAGGAGATTTCCCAAAACAGGGACGAGCTGCAGAAATTCACGGCATTGCAGGATTAGCTGAAATAGATACTTCACACATTCGAATGTTAAAATCACCTGTGTTTTGGGGGATTGCAGTAAGTACTGAATCTTCTCCGGGTATTTATCATCTAATTAATATTTGCGGAGATAGATTGGTTATTCATGGTAACATTATTACTAATCTGATATTATCACCAAATCCAACTACAGGAACAGCAGAAATTGATTTTACTTCTAAATATGAAGGAGATGGAATTGTTGAAGTTTATAATAATATGGGATTAGTTGAATTTAAAACTGATATTTTCAAAATCGATGAAGGCGAAAATAAAATAACTGTCGATCTAAGGAATTTACAATCCGGCACATACAGTTTAATTGTTAAACAAGGGAATGCCTTTGCAATTGCTAGAGTAATTGTTATAAAATAATAAGAAGCATTAGAGTTTATAGAATGATAATAAATAAGTTTAAAAAGTGTTTCAGTCATCATTATGACTTCAAGTTACTCTTAATTGTCAATTTAATTATTGTCAATACTTTCATGCTAAATGGTCAAGAAAAGCTTACTCCATACAAAATTGTTGCCGGAGGAACTTTGAACAGTAATTTATATTTTTCAAATTTCTCTGAATTAACCGGTTATCCATCTTGCTGTACTAACTATGATTTTGCAACAGGTTTTGGGTATAGTTTTTTCACCGGTGTTGAATATACTCCGGAAACTCTCCTTTTTGGTTACTCTTATTCATATGATTTTCTGGTTTCCTATAATAACTTATCGGCAAAGTATGCAATAGAAGAAAAGCTTGCAAATATTATAACCGGTAACAAATATATTGAGGCATTTTCTGAACATAGTCTTGATGCACAAATTTATTCGATAAATATTGAGCCGGGATTTAATATATCTCCATTTCAAAGCTTACCTTTGTCAATAAGACTTGGATTTAATCTGGGTGTGCTTTTCGGACAGACATTTATCCAGAAAGAAAGGATATTATCTCCAGACTGGATAACTTATAAAGAAACCGGTACACAAATCAAGTATCATTATAGCGGGGATATTCCTGATGCCTCTCAATTTTATTCTGCAATAACATTGGGATTTAGATATGAAGCAATGAGATATGGGAATTATTCAATCTCTCCTATTTTGAATTTCAGTTATGGATTAAGCAATGTTACATCTAATACTGATTGGAAGATTTCTTCATTACAGGCAGGTATTTCAATTGGGTATAATATTCCCAAGCCAAAAAATATACCTCCAATGGAAGCTCCTTTGCCATTACTCCCAAAACCACCTGAACCAAAAGAAATGATAGTTAAATCGGATATATACTCTGAAAACAAGAAATTAAATAACAATGACACATTGAACATTCTTGTAAAAGAACGCAGATTTATTAACAGATTTATTTTATTGCCAATAGTATTTTATCAAATCAATACAGATGAAATGCTGGTATCGGACAATATGCACAGAAGCGAGGAAGAAGCTCAGAAAAATGCATATTTATCCGCGATACAATACCTTAAAGACAAGCCAGATGTTACTTTGACACTTTATTCGTCTTCATTAAATACGGAAAATGCCGTTAAAGTAAAAAGTCGTTTGGATAGATTAATTAAGTTAATTGCAGATAATAGTATTTCACAGGATAGAATTAGGACAAAAGAAATTATAATTGATGCCTCCAAATTAAGCAGAAGTGAACTTGAGCAGGATAATTGCTTCATTCGTTTTGATTTTTCAGATGGTGCTGAAATTATTTCATACAAAAGCGATACTTTGTCAAAATTCATTGTCGAACCGGTTGAAATCAACATTAGTCCTAATGTGAACTCTGAACTAAAATTATCGGAATTTACCGGGGAAATTTTATTAAATAAGAAGATAGTTCATAATTTTGGAAATGAAAAGAGTAGTTTCTATTTGAAACCGGACATATCAGAATTGGAGGACTCAAAAGTTGAAAACAACATTGTTGAAATAGCGGTAAGAGCCACTGATGTACTTGGAAAAACAAAATCCGATAAGAAAACACTTATTTTAAAATTAGATACTATTTCTGATAAAGTATTTGAGAATGTAATCTCCGATGTTGAAGAACAAAATTATGTGAGACAGTTTACATTGGGATACTGTGAATTTGACAAAGCTGAATTTACTTATGTAAACAAATTTGCAGTAGAACAGATAAAACAAGCAGTAAATTCCGGTGAAATAATTGAAATTATCCCATTATTTGATTTCCTGGGTACAGAAGAACATAATTTGAAACTTGCCACATCACGTGCAAATTCAGCAATGAACCTACTTGGAATTACAAAGGAACAGGTCTCACTGGGAAATGTGAAAATTAATATACCTAAAGATTATTTCTTTTCAAATGAAAATCCTTATGGAAGAATGATGAATAGAACGGTTATTGTCAGAATCAAAAATATTTCGGGTAATTAATCGAATATGTTGTTAATGCTGAATGTAAAATGCTGAATGTAAAAGGGAGAAGGAAAAAAGAGAAGGGAAAAAGAAGAAGGGAGAAGAGAACTAGGAGAAATGAAATGTAGAATGTAAAATTAAGAATGTAAAATGTGAACAGTTTAATATAAATTTTGGAGAAAGAATTGAAAAGAAGAACAATAATATTATTTATCTTTATAATAAGTAATTTTTCAATGAGTGGAGTTGAAAGATTATTACAGCCATACAATTTGAACTTTGAGGATGGAGTAAGCGGTAGTATACCTAATGGATGGTTTATTGCATCGAAATTTGAACAATCGGGTTTTAAAGCATTTACAAATAATAAGGAAGCATTCAAAGGCAGCAGGTGCCTTCAATTTGATTTCTTTGGAATACCTGATACAGCAATATCTGTTGGAACAGATTCTGTTGGAGCAGAAATATCGGATTCTTTAGATTCTTTAGCTCTAAAATCCGACCCTTACGGATTTGTTTCTCAGACAGTTGACGCTAAAGATTTTCGTGGTAAAAGAGTAAAGTTTAAAGTAGCAATATTAACTGAAAATTTAAAGGACAGTTCAAATTGCAGACTAAGGTTAACGGCTCATTTTTTAAATGACAAACCCTCTCAAAATTTCATTAGTGATTCAATAGTAATGAAAAATGGATGGAATTATTATGAAGTTTCAGGAGATATTGACAATGATGCCGATTTATTGAATTATGGTTTACTGTTGGCAGGTCTTGGTTCAATATTAATTGATGACGTTTCTATTGAATTTGAGAATAATAATACGGAATACAACGTAACTGACAACCGTGAGCTTAATTCTCAGGAACTGGAAAATTTGACTGCATTAGGCAAATTATTAGGCTATGTCAGATATTTTTATCCTGGATTTGAAGTCGTGGAGTTGGACTGGGAAAAATTTGCTTTAACGGGAGTTCAATATATTGAATCAGCCGAAGACAATACTGATTTGGTAAATAGATTAAAAAAGCTGTTTTTACCTATAGCACCCGGACTTGAGATAAGTGAAGGAAAAAACGACTTTGAAATAAAATCCAAGCCCCCTGAAGCACTTGATAATATAGCACTCTCATGGTTACATATAGGTGCTAATTTAGGAATTCCAATAAACAATTTTTCAAATCAATTAAGAAATATTTATCTGCCAACAAGGTTAAGAGAAGCACCAGCAATTCAGATTGTAGATGCCTTACCTTTAAGAGGAAAGACAGTAAGGCTAAGCACATATGTTAAAACTAATATTTATCAACCTGATGGTCATGCACAATTGTGGATAGGAATTGATGATAATAAAGATAATGTTGTTGTATTTAATACTACAATTGATAAGGGACCTATCACCGATAAGCAATGGACTAAATATTCAATTGACGCTGAAGTACCAGAAAATGCTTCTGTAATCAGACTTGGTCTGGTTATGCTCGGAGATGGAATATCATGGTTTGATAAAGCTGAATTACAGATAGTTGAGAATGGGAAAGAACTTGAAAAAAATTATGCTAAAAATCCTGATTTTGAAGACGGTAATGTTGGTAGTATCCTTTTAGGATGGACTTTCCCTGAAAGTGCTGAAAAATCTGGTTATTCTTGTCAGACTACATCAAGTGAAAAATATAAGGGAAAAAATTCCTTAATGATAAGTTCAGATGATAGAACAAGAATTATTATGCCAAAAATTAATGAGCATATTCAATTCGAAATTACAAATAATATCAATGTAAATATGCCTTTAAATAATTTTGTAGATTCAAATAGTACATTACCATTACCTTCGGATTTATATAAACCAATTCCGGCTTATAAACCAGATGACTTTGTAATCAACAGTAGTGACAAATATTCAAAATTTGCAGTTGCAATTTTACTCTGGAATATTAACAGACACTTTGCAATTGGTATTAATGAAAAGTTAAATTGGGAGGAAATATTAAAATCAACATTGGTAAAAGCATCAATTGATAAGCCGGATGAATATATTCATACATTGAACATGATGCTAACAAAAATCAATGATGGGCAGGGAAAAGTCTGGTTGAATAATAACGAGATACTTTACGGTTTGCCTATACTTTGGATGTGGATAGGAGACAAACTGGTGGTTTACCAAAACAATGATTCGCTTAATGGAATACCCTTAGGTTCAATTATTAAAGAAATAAATGGCATACCTGTTGAGAAACATCTGACTGAATTATCCAAAGAAATTACTTCAAACACTAAAGAATGGATGAAATTACGAGCTGCCGCAATCTTAAGAGGTGGTACTGAAAGCGAATCTGTAGAAATCAAATATATAACACCTGAAAAAATAACTAAGGAGATCAAATTAAAACGGAATACAGGTTTATTTGAGATGAGCGAAAAACGTCCTCCATTATTTAATATTATTGATAATAACGATTATTACTTTGACCTGACCAGGATGACTGATAGAGGATTAAAGAATATTGTAAATGATCTTAAGGATAGATTCCCTAAAGCTAACAATATGATATTTGATCTGAGGGGATTTACGAACATTTCAGAAGAATTTTTGGGTATGTTTTTGAATAACAAGGTGCAGTCAGTTAGTAGAAAATATCCTGTATTTTCAAAACCTGGTGGTAAACCATGCACTTTCTTTGAATTTGGCAGTGAAATTCTACCAAAAAATCCACTTATTAAAACAAATGTATATTTTTTGGTTGATGAACGGACTTCAGGAGGAGCAGAAATCATAGCTGCAGTCGCAAAAAAATATAGAATTGGAAAATTGATAGGTACAAAAACTTCCGGAACTGCTGACGAAGTATTAGGGGTAAATCTTCCAGGAGAGTTCAATGCCTCAATTGTTGGTATGCTTGTTGAATTACCCGAAAGTAATATTATCTTCAAGAATGGGATTGAACCTGATATAACAATATTGCCGACAATAGAAAGTCTTAGCAAAGGTGAAGATGTTATTCTTCAATATGTTTACAATTTAATGAAAAAATAGTTTTATATTTGCGAATAATTGATAAATGAAATTTAAATTAATTGTGTTTTAATAATAAATTAAAAGGATTATAATGAAAAAATTTATGAATATACTCAGTATAGCTTTAGTCAGCATACTTTTAGTCTCAGCTTCTGTTATTGCTCAAGATAAAAAGGCAGTAAAAGAAACTAAGGAAGTAAAGAAAGAGTGTTGTTCAAAAGCATCTGCAAAAACATCCTGCGATAAGGCAAAAGTTAAATGTGATGTTGTCAAAACAGAATGTAAAGATGAAGCAAAACAATCAACAAAAGAAGCAAAAGCTAAATGTGAAGAAGCAAAAAAAGAATGTGAGCAAGCCAAAAAGGAATGCGAACATAGCAAAGCTGAGGTTAAGGAAGTAAAAACTGAAAAGAAATAGATATCAAAAACGGCTCGAAAGAGCCGTTTTTTTTATTCTGCAAATTGAATGTCATGTAACTTTCTATAAACACCATTTCTTTCCATTAACTCTTTGTGAGAACCGCTTTCTAATATTCTGCCGTTATCAAATACATGGATTACATCACAATTAATAACAGTTGCCAAACGATGAGCAATAATAATAGCTGTTTTATTAGTTAAAGAATTATTGATTGCATCCTGTACAATTTTTTCTGATTCTGAATCCAAAGATGAAGTTGCTTCATCAAAAACAAGTATTTCAGGATTCCTGACCAATGCTCTGGCGATGGCAATCCTTTGCCTTTCTCCACCTGACAGCATAACACCCCGATCACCAACAAATGTATTGAAACCCTCTGGAAGCTGCATAATGAAATCATAAGCATTAGCTATTTTTGAAGCGGCAATAACATCATCCTCGGTAGCATCAGTAAAACCATATTTGATATTATTACTTATAGAATCATTGAATAATATAGTATCCTGACTAACGACACCAAACAAAGAACGGTATGAAGACAGTTTTATCTTCGTAATATTTAAACCATCAACTAATATCTCTCCCTCATTTGGATCATAAAAGCGAATAATAATATCCAGCATAGTAGATTTGCCACTACCGCTAGCACCTACAAATGCAATTTTCTTTGTTTTTGGAATAATAAAATTGGCATTTTTTATAACACCAATGTTTTCATAAGCAAAAAATACATCTTTAACAATAATCTCTTTGTTAAAAGATTTAATAACTTTTTTTCCTGATTTGACCGAAGGCTTAGTGTCCATAATTGCAAAAACTCTCTCGGCGGCAACAAATCCTCTTTGGAACTTTGATAAATTATCAAATGTTAGAGCAATTGGTGACATAATCGCGAATAAATAGAATAAAAATGCTATTAAATCTGCTGAAGTCAATTCCTTGGTTATTAAAACCTGAGAACCCCCTACAAACAAAACGACACAAAGTGCTATAATTGCAAAAACCTCATTGAATGAGGGTATCATCGAAGTTACCTTCTTATGTTTGATAGCTGATAAAACGAATTTTTGGGTTTGTTCAATGAATCTTCCTATAGCACTTTTTTCTGCATTATAAGCTTTTACTACCCTTATACCGGAAATAGTTTCCTGCATTGCTGTTGTATAATCTGCCATAGCATTTTGCATTCTGATAGCGTATCGTCTTATATATTTGGTAGCAACCTTCAATAGAAGTAAG
>CAZEHW010000010.1:16568-31025 GCA_964511865.1 uncultured Hyphomicrobiales bacterium
GAAATTGATAGGAGTAAAATAATGAATACAAATATCTGAATAATCTCACGAAGAGCATTTGCAAAGGCAGAAATCGTAGAAGTATTAACAGTACTTACATCGTTTGTAATTGCTGAGAGCAGTGTTCCTTCTTTATTCTTATCGAAGAAATCCACAGAGAGATAGGTCATTTTTTTAAACACTTTATCCCTAATGTATTTGATTATTCCTTCCTCAAGTTTAGTCTGAACTATTGAAGCCCAGTATTTAAAAATATTCTTCAGAATGAAAACGACTATTATTAGAAAGCTGAGATATAATAATGAAGTATAAATATCATTGGGTACAAAAACAAGATTTTGAATATTTCCATTAATTAGGGTATCGAAACTCTTAAAAAAACCATGGTTAATATTTTCAGGTACTTTGTTTAATGTCGAGGCTGTATTAGCTCCCGAATCAAAAATGAGGTTAAGGACAGGTTTTACAACTGCTATTGAAAAAGCAGCTAATATGGAAAAAATAGTATTAAGTATGATTACACTAATCAGCAACCAAATGAATGGCTTAACAAATGAAGTTATTCTAAATAATAACTTCATTGAGCTTTTACTTTTTAATTCTTCGGTTTTCAAATTTATATTATATCTTCTTTTGTTAAATTAGTGTCGTTGTTAACTGGAAGAATAGTCTCTACTTACTCAGCTTCTTTAATTCTTTATACATGTTTTCTTCATCCCCGGGAGCAAAACCATTATGCTGCCATACCACATTTCCTTTACCGTCAACAATAAAACTATGTGGTGGATTATTTACATTCATAGCTCTGCGAAAGTCGCTGTTCTCATCAATATACACATCAAAATTCCAATTTCTACCTTTAACAAAAGGTGCAACTTTCTTACTGCTCCGTGAATCATCAATTGACATAGCTATTATTTTTACTCCGGTTTCGTCCTTCCAATCATCGTAAACATCATGAATGGCTTTGAGTTCCTGTATGCAAGGTTTACACCATGTTGCCCAAAAAAGAATAATTAATGGTTTGCCATCATTTGAAAAAGTCTTTGTATCAACTTTCTTGTTCTTCAAATCAACAACAGTAACAGAAGGAATATCATTATCCTTTGCTAGTACGGGATTAATGAATACAAATGTTAATATTAACATTATTGCAAAAATATTTAATCTTTTCTTCATTCTTATATCCAATAATTTTGACATATATTTAACTTTTCGTAAATTTCGTTTTTAAAATACTCCGGTTTCAAACAATAATAATATATTTGACCGGTTATTATTTTTATAAACGTAAAATTAAGTAAAACATTACTGATAATTAAAAAAAAATGAAAGGCAAAGATTATGAATAAATTATTTACATTGATTTTTATGGTACTTGTAATGATAACAATACAAGAAAGCAAAGGGCAGAGTTTCCAATTATTATTACCAGTTGCGGTTCCAGATACTGTCTATGGTAAGCCCGAGCAGAGTGAGTTAACTTCATCATCTGAAATAAAAAATATAACATCAGCGAATGCTTCATACAGAATTGCTGTATCACCCATTTATTTAACACCGGGACATTTATTATCAATATGTGATTGCGAAAATTGTTATATGCCAACTGAAAGTTTCTATCAAACACCAAATCCTTGTGTATTAGCACCAGGTGCAACTTCAGGTGGAGCAGTACATTTATATTTGTACCCAAACAATACCGAAGGGACTTCAATTGCCAATGTTAATTTTATAAATGCAAACAACCAGATGGATAATGTTTCCTATCAAGCTGTTTACATTGTTGGTGGAACTGATGTAAATCGACCGATTGAGCTGACATTACTACCGACTGATGTAATGCCAAATCCTGCATCAGAGTCAGTAATGATTAAAAATATTCCAGCACATTTTTCGGAATTATTAAATTTAGAAGTTTTTGATTCTAAAGGAAAAATTGTTGGAAAGAATATTATAGAAACCAATACTACTGATTTTAGAATTAACACAAGCAGTTATTTGTCAGGAACTTATTACTACAATATATATTCTTCCGGCAAAGTAATAAAAACAGGAAGCTTTGTTATCTTGCAATAATTGAAGAAAAAAGTCTAATTCTTAGGACCTTTTTCCTCCAATACCTTGGTAGTTTCTCTATTGAATAAACAATGGGGATTATCCGCTTTCTTATGTATGTCCTATCATCTGCAGATACTACAGCAAGAATAAAAGAAATCAATATTGTGGCAAAATATTTCTTCATCATTTAATATTACAAAATTATTTTATTTTTTTATAAAAAAAATATATATTAAGATATTATAAACGATTGATATATAAAATATATTTTTTATTTAATAATAAAAAAAAATATAATAAAATTAAGAAAATATTGATGAATTTTTGTAGGAGTAAATATGATTTTCTTGAAGTATTTTAAAAGATTAACTTTGACATTGTTAATACTACATTTAATCTTCCTACCATGCTTGAATGTGACTGCGGGTAATATTTTAAATATACCAAGCGCTGAGTTTATGTTACAGAACTCAAATATGGGGACCAAATTTTTTGTGGCTGTACCACAAAATGATACAAAAAATGGACAAGATGATGAATTATTATCTTTTTATATATGTTCCTATACAGATACAAGAGTTAAATTTCTTCATCATGGTTTAAATTTAGAAAAAAACAGAGATATTAAAGCTTTTGAACCTCTTGTCCTATCAACAGATAATGCAGATGCATCTTTTTCTTGGGAAATAACAGAAAGTGAAGTTGTTGGTACTCATGGTATTGAAATAAGTTCTGAAGACCCTATAGCTGTATATGTATTAAATTCCAGAGTAGCCTCATCTGATGGATATTTAGCTATTCCAACAGAGGCATGGGGCAAAAAATATATTCATTGTGGTTATTACGACCACAGAGAAAACAATTTGAGAAGAGGTGGAGGATTTATTATTTTATCATCACGTGATGGGACTAATGTAACAATTGAACTCAAAGGAATCGGTGGTGATTACGGAAAAACAGTTGGAGGAAAAACAATAGGGACAACCTTCAATGTAAACTTAAATGAAGGCGACACGTATATGGTTAGAGGAGATGCAAGCACTTCTTTAGGATTCGATTTATCCGGAACAACAATTACTGCTAATCATCCTGTTGGGGTTATTTCTTTTCATCAAAGAACAATGATTCCAAATAATTGTCCTAACGGCAGAGTCCATCTTTCTGAAATGTTCGTTCCTGTACAATCTTGGGGCAAAGAATTTGTAACACTTGCTTTTGACAGAGGGATGCAGGGTGATTTGATTAGAATCGTTGCCTCAGAAAATGGTACCCGAGTACAAGGAACATCATATGAATTAAGTGTTGGTAATGTTTTAGAATATTTTGATAAGCAATTGAATGCAGGTGAGTTTTTTGAGCATTTGAATTCTTCTTGCTCAAATAATAATAAACAAACCGGAGTTCGTGGTGTTACAGTATGGAAAGCGACAAAACCTGTTATGTTAATGCAGTATTCTTACTCTTTTCCTTGGGATGGAGACCAGAGGTGGGATCCTTTGATGGTTTTAATACCTCCAATAGAGCAATTTAAAAAATCTATAGTTTTCCAACCTGCTGTTGAATCAAACTTCATAAGGAATCAGCTAACTTTTTTTGCTGTTGGAAATCCTTATGATTCGGAAAAGAAATTACTAAATTCGATTTTTTTGAATAATGAAAAATTAACAAAAACATATCAGATGTATTTGCATAACCGGATTCCAAATACAAACATTTACTGGGGAAGAACAGATATTTCACAAGATATTCATAATCTAACTTCAGATACGAAAATTGCAGGATATATAAATGGATTTTCAGGTTTTAATACTTATGCATGGCCATTACTTGTAGGTACTGACAAGATAGATCAACTTGATACAATGCCACCTGAGATATCAATTGATAAATCGGATTGTGGGAACTTTACAATTAACACTTACGAGCAAAGGAGCATCTATACAGATCCTATACCACAAATTGACCAGGGAATTCGAAGAATAATGTTATTTAAAGAGGTCTCGTACAATTATTCATTAGAGCTATACAAACCTGATAATTTTAATCCTGAAAAGGGTATTTACGAACAAAAATTCTTTTTAAATATTATTGATCCGAAATTGGATGCAAAAGCATATTTTGGGGTTGTTGACCGCGCAAGCAATTATACTATCGATAGTATTTTTTATGATTCTCCAAATTTAATTTCCAATATCCCATCGTTGCATTTCGAAAAACTTAGGGAATATTCAAAATTTATTAAACAAATAATTATAACTAATACCGAAGTAGATTCATTACTGATTAATGAAATATATTTAAAGAAATCGAATGTTTTCAAAATAATTGATATTCAACCATCCCAATTACCATTGATTTTACATTCCAATGAATCATCAACAATCGCAATCGAATTTATTCCGATTGCAGAATATTCATACGATGATTCGTTAATTATTGAATCTGATTGTTACCGAACCGGTTTTGAAATTTCAGGAATAGGTGTATTACCCAAAATTGCAATTGATGATTGGTTTGCCGGTAGTATTGAAGTTGGTAAAAAAGTTTGTTATGAAGATATTTATGGACAGGGTATGAGAATAATGAATCCGGGTACCGATACATTGGAAATTATTGCATTCGATGGTATAGAAAGTCCTTTTTCATTATCTGAACCATGTATTCCTCCACTACCTATTAGAATTCCTCCAAATAGTGATATTTATCTTAAATCCATTTGCTTTAGTCCACAAGATACAGGTTCTTTCAAAAATGATGTTCTTATAAGGTGCAATGCCGGAAACGAAGACACTTCATCAACATGGAGAGGTATAGCATATACAAAAGTATTTGTTGAAGATTCTTATGATAACTGTGAATTTAAACTGAAAGTAATTCCAAATCCTTCCGGTAATGGTAAAATACTCATAACCTATGATTTAATAAAAAGTTCAAATGTTACTGTTGATTTATATGATAATAACAGCAAACATATTGAACAGTTGTTTAGCGGTTCATCAAATGCAGGTAGCAATAGTATATCTTATTTGACAAATCATTTGCCTTCAGGAATATATTATTTAATATTGAACTTAAACGAGAAGAAAATACTTAAGAAATTGATAATAAATAAATAGACAAAAATATGACTTTATAATATCAGGGGCACAAAAATTGTACCTCTGATATTTTACATTATATATCCATGAATGTACCACTTAGAATCAGAAGTTCTGACTCGGCAACTTTTGCTGAATAAAAAGCTTCATTTATTCTGTTTTTGGCATTTAATAAATTCAACTGTGCTTCCCTGAATTCAATTGAAGTTAACTGTCCTAATTTATAAAGTTCATCAGACCTTTCATAATTATCTATTGCAGTTTTTAGGTTCACTTGCTCCAGAGCTAAAATTTGTTTTCGTCTTTCATAGTTGTCGTAAGCATTTAAAACAGAAAGTTCGATTTGCTTTTTTGTATCTTCAACTTTAATTTCATTAATTAATAAATTAACCTCAGCGTTTTGAGATTGGATACTCGTTTTGTATCCATCATATAAATTAAATGTTGCATTAAGTCCTGCATTTAAACCAAGGTTTTGATTCATTAACATATAACCTGCATCACTTTCCTGACGAGTAAATGAATAACCTGTTTTAAAAGTGATTCTTGGGTAATAAAATGAATTTATAATTTTATAATCTAATTCGGATATATTTTTATCCTGAATAGCTTTTAGTACAGAAGCATTTTTTTTCATTGCATTTGAAATCATATCAGAATATTCCGGTTTAATATCCAATGTTATATCTTTGCTTAAAAAAATGTTCTGTGAAATATCAGCACCCATGATATAATTTAAATTTCTAATCATATTGTTCATAGCCAGATCCGTTTGCATGAAGTTGGAACTGTCAGTATTAAGGTCCACTTCGGCTTTAAAAACCTCAATTTTAAGAGCAGAACCGTACTCTTCTCTGTCTTTAATCCTTTGAAGTCTGTCGTTTGAAATACTCAAATTTTCTTTGATAATATCCAATCTTTGTTGAAGTTTCAGAGCTTCAAAATATGTATTAATAAGATTTTTCAGCATACTTTCAATAGAAAATCTTATTTCTATTAGACTTTTATTGTAAATTGCCTCATATTTGTCATAAGATATAAACATAGCAAAACCATCAAACAATGTCATGTTTAAATCAATACCCGCATTGTAATTTCTTGTAACATTACCTTTTTTTGAAATCATCATATTTCCACCGGCTGCACTGCTGTCGGAAGGTGTTCTACTACCTGCAAGTTCCATCTCTAAATCTGTCATGCTAATATTTGCTCCGCCGAATGCATCAATCTTAGGCAACATACCTGAGTTACCGGCAGAGAAATTGTTTTTTGCGATTTCAGAAGTCTGTTTTACAATTCGTACAGAGTAATTTTTCTCAAGAGCAAATCTTATAGCATCCGATAATTTCAAAGAATCAGAAGCTAATGTCCCCGAGACTGAGCTAATGAAACATAAAAATAATATTAATAACTTTTTTCTAAAATAAATCATTGATATCCTGTTTTTCAAAATTTTATAACAACTTCCAATTATTTTTTTGATACAAATCTGCATCTGTATTCTTAACAGCCACATATTCTCTTTTTTTATTTATCATTATCGAAATACTTTTCAAGATTTCTCATTTCAATTACAGCAGGCTCAATATCACGATAAGAAATTTCTTCTTTTGAAACTAATCTCTTCAATTTATATCTTATACGATTCAACAATTTTAGATAAACAGGTAGAAATATTAAATTGAATGTTGCACCAAACATTAAACCATAAGAAACCGAAATAGCCATAGGTATCAGGAATTGTGCCTGCCTGCTTGTTTCAAGCACCAAAGGTAATAGTCCTAATACTGTAGTAACTGTTGTAAGTAATATGGGTCTGAACCTGTTCATTGCTCCATCATAAATAGCATCATCAAAAGCCATACCTTCCTGCAAATATTGATTTACCGTATTAGTAAAAACGATAGAATTGTTAACAATAATACCAATTAAAGCGATAATACCATAGGCAGACATCATATTTACCGGAACTCCATGAACCCAATGCCCCCAAACAGCACCAATTAAAGCTAATGGTATCAAAGTAAAAACAACTATCGCCTGAGTAAAAGACCTAAAGCTCAATACCAGTAAGAAAAACATAATGATAAAAGCTACACTTAAAGCGGTTTGTGAAGAACGAGCTGTTTTCATTATTTCTCTTTGTTGACCCGATTCAGCTGTTTTTACGCTTGGATATTTAGCTAAAACCGGAAACAAAACTTCTTCCTTAGCCCTTGATAGTATTATGGGTACTTCGGCTTGTTCGTTAACAAGGTCTGCTTCAACAGTAATCACCCTTTTTCCGTTAAGGTGATTAATAACAGTCGGTCCCCTTCTTATTTCATAAGATATTAATTCCTGCAAAGGAATTTCTACCCCCCCCGTAACTTTTATTCTCATTTCTTCCCATTTACGAATTGTGCTCCTATCTTGTTTTGAAAGTTTCACCCAAATTTTTACTTCATCGGGTCCCCTTTGTAATCTTTGAACTTCATCACCGAAGAAACCTTGTCTTACCTGACGCGCAATTTCAACACTTGTTAACCCAAGTAAAAATGCTTTTTCCTTTAACTTTATTTTTATCTCCCTCATTCCATCGGGTGAATCATCAGATATACCCCGAAGTTCTGAGAGCTTATTCAAACCATCTTTAATTTCTTTTCTGGCATTGTCCAATTCTTTAAGATCGGGACTAATAATCGGAAATGAAATTGCTTTTCCGAACCTGGAACCTTCACCATAGGTCAAGGATTCAGCTTCATAAACAGGACCAACTTTTTCTCTGATGGCATTTTTAATAATATAACTGTCGAGATCTCTTTTATCCCCACTTAACAAAACAACTCTTACTGTACCAATATTTCCTGCTCCTTCGTTGACTGCTCCCCACATTCCTGTGGGTCCTTTTGCAACGTTAACAATCACATTCTTAATGATTTTCTCTCCATCTTTTCTGTTTTTACTAAATTCCTCGTTTACTTCCCAAGTGGCTTTTTCAATTTTTTTCAAAATACTTTCAGTAACATCTTCTCTCGTTCCTGCAGGCATCATAAGACTAATCTCAAAGGAATCAGAATCTAAAAAAGGAAAGAAATTTAATTTAATCACACCACCGACAAAAGCACCAATAGTTATTATTGTAAGAAATGCTGCTATTGCAAAAATGTATAACCAGTTTTTTAAAAAATATTTAAGAGTTCTCGAAAACCACATATCCCTTGGGTATAATAGAATTTTATTAAGTTTTATTCTAAAATTACTGTCATGTGAACCGTATCTTAAAGCTTTAGAATGTGCTAAGTGTGATGGCAAAATCAATGATGCTTCAAGGAGTGAAAATAAAATCGTAACAATGACTACAAAAGCCATATCACGCATATTCTCTCCCTGTCTGCCCTCGAGGAAGAAAAAAGGAAAAAACATAACCAAGGTTGTCAATATTGCAAATACTACTGAAGGAAGAACATTTCTTACACCTTTTATTGCTGCAGAAAAAGGTTTCAATCCGGTTTCATGGTACTGATAAATTTGTTCAGCAATAACAATACCATCATCAACAAGAATACCCACAACAATTATACAGCCAAAAAGAGAAATAACATTAATGGTTATACCTGTAAGATACATCATTAAAAACATTCCTAAAAAAGCGAATGGAATCCCTAATGCAACCCAAAAAGCTAATCTAATGTTTAAAAATAATGCTAAAGAAGCAAGAACGAGCAAAGCACCAAACATTCCGTTGGTTAAAAGCATCATTAATCGCTCGTTCAACCCAATTGTGGCATCATCAATAACTGTTGCTTTAACAATTTTATGGGATTTATTGAAATCATCAACATAATTCCTTACTTTCTTAACAATATCAATAATATCTTCACCAACAATCTTATTTACATTAACTATTGCAGTCCTTTTTTCATTCAGATAAGTTCTTTGGGGAGTTTCCGACCATGTATTTTCGGTTACAGCAATGTCTTTAAGAGTTACAATTCTACCATCTTTCTCAGCTTTTATGACAATATCCTGTAATTCCTCAGCAAAATACTTTTTACCTTCCAGACGTATGATAATCTCTTCATCAGCAGTTTTTATAGAACCTGCAGAAATATCCATGTTTGCCTGTCTTACTGCTCTGGTAACCTGGTCGAAAGTAATGTTAAAATTCCTCATAACAGCTTCATTTAAACTAATTACTATTTCCTCTGCAGGAAAACCGTCAAATGAAACCTGTGAAATACCTTCAATGTTTCTTAAGTCATCTTCAACTTCTCTTACTATTGTTTTTAAGGTTTTAACATCAACATCACCGGATATAGCGAAGTTAACTGCAAATTCAATTTCAGGTTGTTTGAAAACAACAGGTGGTTCCATACCAACTGGAAATGAATTTATTCTGTCTACGGCATTCTTTACATCCTGTAATACTTCATCTACATCATGGCTTTTAAGTGATTCAATTAAAATAGTCCCAACATTTTCTTTTGAAGTCGAAGTATATCTTTCAATGCCTTGGACACCTTTTAAATTATCCTCAATTCTTTGTATAATACCTTTTTCAATTTCTTCGGGAGAAGAACCGGGATAAAAAACCTGAATATTTATTTTACGGCTCTCAAGTTCCGGGAAAAATGATGATTTTAAATTTATTACAGCAATAAATCCAAACAGTAAAAATAATATTTTAATTACTGTAGGCCAAGCCGGATATTTAATAAAAAATTCTACTAACTTCTTCATAATATTTTGACCTATTTACCGTTTATATTATTAAAAATAGGAACAACTTTTTGACCTACAGGAACATTTACCAATGGCTCTTTAACAATTATTGTAGATACTTCAGGACCATTTATCAGCACAGTTTTTTCAGTAATTTTTTTAACATTAACTTCGGTTTGTTCCAAAAGACTATTTTTTACAATAAAAACAAATTTGTTGTTAATCAATGCTTTGCGTGGTAATTCAAAAACATTCTCAATAGACCTGCCCTTAATCACTGCCTTCAAATACATTCCATCCGATAAATCTTTTCCAAATAAAGTTACATAAGCTAATTTCATCTGTGTCGTTGGGTCTATATGCTCGCTGATTCTACTTATTACCCCTTTCCAGAATTTATCATTTCCTTCTAAATGAACTTCGACAGAACTTCCAATAGATATAAAATTCATATCCTGAACCGATATAGGTAATTCAAGTTCATAGTTATTTGTTCCGGAAAACTCTCCGAGCTTTTGTCCAACCCTAACCGATGTACCGGTTTCAATCATACTTTGAGTTACAACACCTGAAAAAGGAGCTTTTATCCTGTACTTCGCCAATCGTACTTCAACATTTTTTATTGAATAGTATAATTTGTAGATATTTCTTGCAGCAAGAAAATATTTTTCTTTAGATGCTTTATATTTAGGTAGAGGTTTCATCTCTTTTTCAATATCGAAATCTTCGAGATAATTATTCCAGACAGTAAAAGATTCAGGAAAATCAGCTTTGATATCTGGTAACATTCTTGTAAGAACATTTAAAAAATCGCTTTTCTGGGAATAAAGACCTAAACGAGTTTCTTCATCATCAATTATTACCATTGCTTTACCTGAAGAAAAATAATTACCCACTTTAAATCGAGGATTGTTATTCAAAACATTACCACTGACTTCAGAGTAAACTTCAATCTTGTCATAAGCGTTTAATCTGCCAAAAGCAGTTATCTCAGCTACCATTGTTCCGTATTCGATACTATCACAAATAACATATTTTGTAGTATCAAAAATCTTTTTGGCTTCAGGAGGTTTCTTCATTCCGGAAAACACTCTGAATATCACAAATCCTAATGCGATAATTAATATCGCAATTATCACCATTTTAATTTTACTTTTCATATAATACAAACATTTATTTATTAATATATTTTCGAAATTAAATTTACATTAGCTTGCTGATAGATTATCTACAATCCGATTTAACATGTCATATAAATGAGTAATTTCCTCACTTTTAAATCCTATTAAAGCTTTTTCATTAATCAACAAAGCAATCGGCGTTAAAATCATCTCAGCATTTTTACCATCTGGTGTAATATATATCAGGTTATTTCTTCTGTCAGACTTATCTCTGACTCTATTAATCATTTTTTTCTTTTCAAGACCGTCTATAAGTCTTGTAACTGTTGTTTTTTCTTTACCGGAAGCGACACAAAGTTCCTGCTGAGTTCTTCCATCCTGCATTTTTAATAATAGTAAAATCAGCCATTGTTCCAATGATAAATTGAAACCGGCACTTTCAAATTTTCTTTGTAAAGTGTTCTTGAAAACACGCAAGGTCCTGCCAATAGCAGTTCCCATTGATCTATTTGAATTTTTTTTCATCAAATATTATAGTTGCTAATACAATTGTTGCTAATGCAACTACAAAAATAAATAATTATTGTGAAAATAAATAAAACAATTTTTCTTAATTAGAATTTGGATTTGCTTACATACGTATAGATTTCTTTCATTTGTAAAACATGTTTTAAAGTTAAAGTGAAATTATGAATTGTCCAAAATGCAAATCGAATAATTATGTTAAAGATAATATCGTAAAAGGCAGGCAAATATACTAATGCATTGAGTGTAGTTGTAGATGTCATTTTGCATATCGAGGTAAGTCAACAGAAATTAAAATGGAATAAGAAATATTGATTTCGTACTTGGTTCAAGAGGAATAGAAACAGGCTGTAAGTTACGGGATAAGATAGAAAGTTTTTGCCTGGATTAATTGATTATGACAGATTATTGGAAAGCATACTCAGAATTTATACCTTCTTCAAAGTATAAAAAATCTAAGGCAGAAACCTATACAGTATAAGGATACAATAGCAGATTGATGGATTTTTGTGCAAGATTGAGAAGTAAAAGTTAATGTTATTTAAAATCAATTGTGATGTTAAAATATACTTCGATTTTAGTTATGTTGCATTTGAATATTAAATTATCTATACTTATTTACTAATGTTTTAATTGAATATAGACAATACTACCAACAAAATGAGAATTTATTTGATTTTCTCTGCCAACTTTAATAATAACGAATAATAATTGTTGACAGTGTTCTATCCTCCAATCATAATTTCTTTGATAAACAGGTATATAAAATTGTGCATCCTGTTGTTGTAAAAACTTTATCAATGAATTTTGCTTGGCTTCCATAAGTAATCCTTAATTTAAAAAACCTTTAGAATGAAAAAATAAAAAAAGAGCAGAGATAAACATTTACCTCTGCTCAAATATACGTAAATAATTTGATTTCATAATTTAATTACATAATTTTGAATGACTTGAGATTTAAATAAAAATGAAAGTTCAATTATTTATGAAAATGTTAGCTATAGTATTTCTTTTTTCTTTTATGAGTTTGTTCTGTCAAAAATCAATTTATGAACAAGCACAACTTATCGAAGATGAGGGTAGAAAATTATATAAACTCGAGATGGCTTCTTGGTATGGGACAGATATTTTTAGGGATAAATACACAAATAACAAAGATGTTGGTGGTTATTTCTCATATATTATTAAAGATAGTATTAGATGTATTTACTTTTCAAATTTTGAGAACCCAAAAGTAATTGGCTCATTTACTTTTGATACAACATTCAATTTGACTACTACTTCAATTGATTTATCAGAAAGAGACTTTACGAAATTTGAATTTGATTTATATGAAATTCGTCAAAAATCAAAAGTTGAGGTTTTAACGGATACTTTATTCAAACATTTCAAAATTACAAATCTTAATTTAATTCCAATCGTGGAAATAGGAACTCGGAAAGTATATATTTTAACTGCTCCAATTGATAATAAAGTAATCATTTTTGGAAATGATTATTTACTTGAATTTGATTATAATAACAATCTTTTAAGCAAGAAGAAGCTTCATAATAATATTATTTCTATTGAAAATGATACAAATACAGTATTTACTTATCATGGTCATAACTCACAGACTGGAGATTTAATAACTGCTACAGATATTTGTACGATATTGTTGTATAAAAGATTTACAAAATGGAAATACCATGCTGTTATGGGTAAAGATTATGTGAGTGTTTGGGATTACAGACTTAATAAATTATTCATATTCACAAAAGAGAAATGGCTAGAAGATATTAATAAAAAAGACAAATAAGAAAGATAATTATTGACAAGATAATAGAAAAATAAAAAAAACCTCACACCAAGAAAGATATGAGGCTTAAAATATTGTAAAAAATTTATTGTACTTTAAGTGTCATAACGCATTTTTGGAAAATTGGCTTGAAGTCTTTTTCTTCGCCCTTGAACCAATTGATTGTAACTCTGTATAATCTCTTGTTCTTCAATACAAAATACATTTCGCCGCCGACTTTACCGCTTGGTGTGTATGTAACTTTAGCGGCTTTTTCTCCGCCAATTGTGATATTTTGTGCAGAACCTGCTCCGGCTAATTTCTTGCGGTTTTCTTCAACCAGTTTGCCAAAATCTTTTGTTTTTGAGGCATCGAAAGATTCAACTTTAATATAACTGTCACCTCTTCTTTTGCCCATATACATACCACCTTCCTTACTGAAATTATCAGGAATGTCAATGCTGTAACCTTCACCGCTTACTGTTCTCAAAGTCTGTGATGGAGGTTCGGCTTCTTCTACAACCGTAACTGTATCAGGTATAATTTCAATTTTTTGACCTAACTTAACAGAAGCAAGAATTTCTTCGAAATCTTTTTTGTATTCATCATAAGTACCTCCGAAAGCTTCTAAGTAAATTGTTGTTGCAATCTTGTTGTCCTTTGTTGCATAAATTACCTCACCATGAAAAGGACCGTCTTCCAGCTCGAAATCGAATTCCTGTTTGGTTCCCTGAACTCCATCAATAGTAACCTTAACCGGATTTGTATAGAAATCTTTTTCAAAAAGTTTATTGGCAATGACAGTGTCCATAGTAGTATTGGAATCGAGAGCAGTTAATAAAATCTCAATCTTTGCACCGGCAACTCCTAAAGCATCGTAACGAATAAACCTGCTCTTAACAGCTTTCGTTGAAAAGGCAAGAAACCTTGCACCGGGTACCTGCTGGATAACCCAGTTATCAGGATATTTTATTGAAAAGCCCATTGCGGCATCATCGTAAACCTTTAAGTCCTTGATTTCAACTACGTCTCCTTTGCCACCGCAATTAGTTAGAAAGATCAATGCAGTTAAAAATGATAATGTAATTATTAAAAACTTTTTCATGACAAAACTCCAAATTTATTCTAAAAATAATATTTTTTTTCCAATGAACACAGTTTAAAAAATTTT
>CAZEHW010000011.1:0-16083 GCA_964511865.1 uncultured Hyphomicrobiales bacterium
ATCAGCTCTTGTTAACTATCGTAATATCAAAAATCGGGTTATTGAAGAAGCAGTTCAGTATAATGATGTTGACACAGAAAAGGTCAGGATTATTATAGAGAAAGCGATGTCTGATAATAAAAAAATATTAAATGCCGAAGAAGTTTATTCTGTTTTAGAGGCATATAAAATTCCATTAGCCCCTTGGGCACTTGCTGATTCTCAGGAAAAAGTCATACAATTTGCTGAAAAAATTGGTTTTCCAATTGTATTAAAAGCAGACTCATCAAAGATAATACATAAGAGCGATGAAGGTGGAGTGGTACTAAATATTCAAAATTCTGATCAGCTTAAATTAGAAGCCACCGAATTGACTGAAAAATTTAAAGTTGATGATTTAAGCTTCTTTATTCAAAAATTCTTACCGGGTGGAAAAGAAGTTATAATTGGAGCAACTAAAGTAAGCGGTCTCGGACATATGATAATGTTTGGTTTGGGTGGAGTATTTGTTGAATTATTGAAGGATGTTGCTTTTGAGTTAACTCCTGTAACTCATTCTGAAGCAATTGATATGATTAATGCAATCAAATCATCGAAGATTCTTACAGGATACAGAGGAACAAAGGGAGCAGATATTTCTAAAATAGTTGAAGTTATACAAAGATTATCGCAATTGGTAACCGAAAATCCTGAGATTACAGAAATGGATTTGAATCCAATTTCTGCATTTGAAAATTCGGTATTTGCTATTGATGCAAGAATTTTATTATAGAAATTTTAAATTAAAAAAAATTATGTTGAAAAAAATTAAAAAAAATTATGGATACACAACAATATAAAATAGGAATTATTGGAATTGGTCCGGTTGGGATGATATTGGCTGTACATCTAAAACATGCTGGTTGCCAAGTAGCTATATGCGATAACGATAAAGAAAAAAATGAAGCAATCAAGAAAAATGGTATTAGTCTAACTGGTGTTATAACGAAAACTTCATATTTTGATGAGATATACAATTCCTGCGACAAACTTCTAAATTCAGGAATTGATATTCTGATAAGTTGTGTTAAAACATACAGAGTAAACGACCTGATAAAAGTTATTAAAAAATATGATAAAGATTTTTATATACTTAGTGCTCAAAATGGAATTGATGTTGGTCTGAATTATACATCTTGTATTGACGAATCTAAAATCTTGAGGATGATTGTGAATTTTGCGGGAAATATTATATCTCCTAATACTGTAAAAGTAACATTTACAACTCCACCTCATTATATAGCTTCAATTAATGATACTTGTACTGATGTTGCTAAATGGATAGCTTCCATATTAACATTTATGGGGCAGGAAACCTTAACAATTGATTCATTCAAATTGTTTCAAGAAACGTGGAAAAAAACTATTCTATCATCAGCTATAAGTCCTTTATGTGGATTGTCTAAACTGACAGTAAAAGAAGCTATGCAATCAACTGATACTATTGAGGTAATTGAGCAAACAATTCTCGAAGCTATGATGGTTGCTCAAGCCGAAGGAGTAAAATTCGAAGATAATTTTGTTAAGCTTTGCCTGAGAAATTATAAAAATGCAGGAGACCATTTTCCATCTTTGGGGATTGATATACTCCGCGGAGGCGAAACTGAAATTAACTATAATAATGGTAAGATTGTTGAATATGGAAGAAAACATTACATTCAAACACCTCTTAATTTAACTTTTACAAATTTAGTTAATGCTGTTTCTAAAAAGAATTTGGGTGTAATTAATAATAATCATAAATAAAGTAATAAGTAAACAGTAAAAAATAATTAAAGTAAAATGGAGTAACAAATGGCGTTAGTGCCCAAACATATAGAAGAATTACAACCATACAACCCTGGAAGACCTATCGAGGATGTTATGCAGGAATTCGGATTGAAACGAGTAATCAAGCTTGCTTCAAATGAAAATCCACTTGGAGTTTCACCACAATCAATTCAAGCAATGATTGGTTCAATACATCAGATTCATCGTTATCCCGACATAGCAGGAAAAATTTTAAGGGCAAAATTGTCAGAAGTTCATAAGTTGAAACCTGAAAATATAATAACAGGTCATGGTTCTGAAGCAATCATGAGTGTAATAATCAGAACATTTCTTCACGATGATGACGATGTTTTGACTTCAGAGGGTACTTTTGTCGGGTTTTATGTTATAGTAAAAGCCCGGGGTGTCAACATGATTACTGTACCATTAAAGGATTACCGATTTGACCTTATAGCAATAGCAAATGCTATTACCCCTAAAACAAAAATTATCTATTTGGTTAATCCGAATAATCCGACCGGAAACATTTTTACGAAAAAAGAATTTGAAGATTTTCATAAAAAAGTTTCTCCTGATACATTAATAATATTGGACGAAGCATATTTCGAATTTGTAAAAGGTCATCCTGATTTTCCTGATTCCTTAGATTACAGATTTGATAATGTTATCACTTTACGTACTTTTTCAAAGGCATACGGACTTGCCGGTATAAGGTTAGGTTATGGATTTGCCCATGATACTCTGATAAGAAATTTATACAAAGTGAGGTTACCTTTTGAGCCGGGTGTTCCCTCGCAAATGGCAGGTGTTGCCGCATTGACAGATTATCAGTTTCTTGATTATTACCTGGAACTTAATAAAAGGGGCAAGCAATTTATATACGAATTGTATGATAATTTTGGTGTGCAATATGTCAAATCGGATGCAAATTTCATTATGAGTATTCATGATTCGAAAGAAACTGTTGACAAAATTTGTAACAGAATGCTTGAAAAAGGAGTAATTATAAGAGGATTATCAGCATTCGGTTTACCGCATTGCATCAGGGTAACCATAGGATTGCAGGAAGAAAATGAGATTTTTGCTGAAAAATTTGAAGAAACGCTCAATGAATTCAAAATTTAAAATATTTATTTCTTTGCGTAGAAATCCTTGCGTGAAATAGCTAAGACCAAGAAACCTAAGGAAGAAATAAAGCGAATAGATATGGAATGAGAAACTAAGAAAAATAAAAAATTGAAAATTGATAATTGATAAGGAAGATTATGGATTCGAAAAAATATAAAATTGGTATAGTTGGACTTGGTCCTGTTGGATTGATGATAGCTCATCATCTTGATGAAGCAGGCTGTGAAATTGTGATTTGCGATGTCATTAAAGAAAAAGTCGAACTTATAAAAAAAGAAGGCATTATTCTTGAAGGAATAATGAATAAGAAGTCTAAGCATAAAAATGTTTTTACATCTTTAAAAGAGGTACTGAATTCAGGAATTGATATTTTGATTTGTGCATCAAAAGCTTATCATGTTGATTACATTTTAGACCAAATTGAAAAAGAAAATGAAAATAAAGAATTACTCATTTTGAGTGCCCAAAATGGTATTGGTGTAGCTCATAAATATACAAGTCATTTTCCGGATTCGAGAATTTTCAGAATGGTAGTCAACTTTGCAGGTAATCTGTCTTCAGCAAATACAGTAAATGTTACATTCTTCAATCCACCAAATTACATTGCCTCAAGAGATGATTCGCGAAAGGATGTTGCTGACTGGTACTCTGAAGTATTAAATTCTGTCGATCTTGAAACCCATAGCACCGATTCATTCGATTTGACTAATAAAATCTGGGAGAAAACTATTTTAAATGCAGCATTAAGTCCATTGTGTGCAATTTCGAAGTTAACTATGCATGAAGCTATGGTAATCCCTGATACAAATGAAATAGTTGAAAGAATTATTTTAGAAGCTATTTCTGTAGCTAAAGCTGAAGATATTACTTTTGGAAAAAACTTTGTCAAGCTTTGCTTAAGATATTTAAATAATGCCGGCAATCATTTTCCTTCTTTAGCAGTTTATTTAATTAACAAGCGGGAAACTGAAATTGATTACATGAATGGAAAAATTGTTGAATATGGCAGGAAACATTATATAAGGACACCATTGAATCTTACATTTACTAATTTAGTAAAAGCGATTACAGACAAAAATTTTGGTAGACAGTTTAAATAATGAATAATGAAAAGTGGAAAGTGAATAATGAATAATGAATAATGAATAGTGAATAATGAATAGTGAAAAGTGAAATAGTGTTGGCGCATTGATTCTTGCAGCCGGATCTTCAAATAGAATGGGAACTCCAAAACCTTTTTTATTGTATGATAATAATTCTGTCTTTATTGAGAAAATTATTGAATCCTATCTTGATTTCGGATGTAGCACAGTAGTAATAACTATTGATGATAACGAAAGGCGTTGGGATAATTTCAAGAGTAAATATGATAATGTTGAAGCTGTTTTCTTTGTATCAAATTTACATCCTGAATTCGAGAGATTATATTCTACGAAAATAGGTTTATTAGAAATGAATGAAATCAATTATTGTTTTCTGCAAAATGCTGATAATCCATTTATTTCTCCTATTATATTGAGAACAATTTATTCAAGAAGAAAAGGAAATGCTTATGTTGTACCAAATTTTGGAGCTAAGGGAGGACATCCGATTTTATTAGGGAATGATGTTATGAATTATATTTTAAGTATTGAGCAATTAAAATTGAGTTTGAAAGAGGTTTTGATGGAATGTCAAAGAATTGACTGCAATGTCAACGATGAAAGTGTTTTGATAAATATAAATACTCCAGAAGATTATAAAAAATATTTTGGAAAGATTAATGATTGATATATTTGATAAAATATTAAATCTGAATAGCAATGGAATTGATTTGGTTCTTTGTACTGTTATCAGTGCAAAAGGTTCTACTCCCTTAAAAGAAGGTGCTAAAATGATTGTAACCTCTGATAATACATTTGGAACTGTTGGAGGTGGTCTAACTGAAAATAAAGCAATTGAAGTTGCAAGAGAACTACTTCATTCCTCCAAAAGTAAAAAAATTGAAATTGAATTGATAAGTAAGGATAGCACAAGTTGCGGAGGTGTCGTTGAAATATTTTTTGAACCGATTAATCAAAATCACAAACTTTATATTTTTGGAGGGGGACATGTAGCTAAAGCGTTAGTGGAAGTTGCCAGAGATATTGGATTCAATATAACTGTAGTTGATGACAGGCAGGAAATTATTGATGAATGGAGTGTAAAAGGTTGTACTGCTATTCATTCTGGATTCCTTGAGTTCATAGATAAAATTCATTATGATAATAAAACATTTATAACCATCATGACTTATGAGCATAGCCAAGATTGGGATATTATATCCAGGTGTATCAATAAGGAATGGGCATATTTGGGATTAATGGGTAGTAAAAATAAAATCAGAGGAATGAGAAGAAAACTAATTGAATTTGGCATTAAAGAAGAAATAATTGATAAAGTCGATATGCCGATAGGATTGGAAATCAATTCACAATCAGCAAAAGAAATTGCAGTTAGTATCACGGCTAAATTGATTATGGAGAAAAATAAATAATAATTATATTGATTTACAGTTAATTTAATAAGGACAGTATGTATATCCCGGAAATAAAATATTATAAACCAAATACATTAGAAGAAGTTTACCGATTGCTTCATTCCGAAGAAAAATCTGCTTTATTAGCAGGAGGTACTGATATATTAGTGGAAATGAAACAGGGAATTCGTTCCTTCGAAAATATTATTTCTTTGAAAGGTTTAGTTCATCTTAAAGATATAACAGAAACCAATGATTCTATCATTATTGGTTCGTGTACAACGCATAATCAAATTGCAGAATCAGATATAATAAAAAAATATCTTCCTGCCTTGGCGAGTGCAGTCCTGACAATTGGTACACACCAGATAAGAAATACTGCTACTATCGGAGGTAATCTATGTACCTGTGCTTCATGTGCTGACAGTCCACCGATTCTGATTATATATAATGCATCACTGGAAATTGGCTCTGAATCCGGTACCCGAATGATTAATGCTTCAGAATTCTTTATTGGACACCATATCAATTCGTTAAATAAAGGTGAACTGTTGTTAAATATAATTGTACCTAAACCTAAAAATCACTTAGGAGCTCATTTTGAAAAATTTGGTTTAAGAGAATCTGCTTCGATTTCAGTCGCTTCAGTAGCTGTTTCCTTATCACTACAAAATGATACAATTGTAGATGCTAATATTATAATTGGTGCCTGTGCTCCTACACCAATGAAAAGTGAGAAAGCTATCTCTGTTTTAAAAAATGCTAATATTCAAGATATAGTTAATGAATCTGAAATATTAAAAAAAGTCGGTGAATCTGCTGCAACAGAAGTTCTTCCAATTGATGATATACGTGCTTCTGCAGATTATAGACGAAACATAGTCAATATTTTAACACAACGAGTAATATTAAAAGCCGTTGCTAATATTAATTCAGGAAAATGATTTTGGGGAATAAATGAAACAAATTATAAATATTAATGTAAATAAAGTTGATTACGAATTAGCTGTAAAACCCAATACAACTTTATTGGACTTACTGCGTGAAGAATTAAAACTAACCGGAACAAAACGCGGTTGTGATTCGGGAGATTGCGGTGCATGTACAGTTATACTTGATGGGAAAGCAGTTAATTCGTGCCTTGTATTAGCTATGGAAGCAGATGGCTCAAGAATTGAAACTATTGAAGGTCTGGCTGAGGGGGAGGAATTACATCCGATTCAGAGGGCATTTATTGAAAAAGGTGCAATACAATGCGGCTTTTGTACTCCGGGGATGGTTTTAAGAGTAAAATCTTTATTAGATAAGAATCCTGAACCTTCTAAAGATGAAATTAAAAAAGAACTCAGTGGCAATTTGTGCAGATGTACCGGTTATCAGAAAATATTTGAAGCAGTCGAAACAGCAGTTGAATATTTGAATGGAAGGGAACCAAAGGAGATTGAATATCAGCCACAAAAATCTGCAATGAATCTTTCGGTTGTCGGTAAACGTCTTCCAAAAATTGATGCTCCGGATAAGGCGACAGGAAGAGCTTTGTATACCGATGATATTTCTCTTCCGAATATGTTGTATGGTAAAACTTTGCTAAGTCCATATGCTCATGCGAAAATTAAGTCAATAAATATTGAAAAAGCTAAACATCTTAAAGGTGTTAAAGTTATTCTTACAGGTGCAGATGTTCCTAATTTAACTTACGGAACTTCTCCACCGAGATATGATGAAAATATTTTAGCAAAAGATAAAGTAAGATACGTCGGAGATGTTATTGCCGCAGTTGCCTCAGTAGATGAAGAAACTTGCTACAGAGCATTGGAGTTGATAGATGTAGAATATGAAGAACTTCCTGCTGTTTTTGACCCTTATGAAGCAATGAAAGATGGTGCACCAAGATTGTTTGACCATAAACACACATGTTGACCATCATTTCGGTGATATTGACAAAGGATTTGCAGAAGCCGATTTTATTAGGGAAGAAAGTTTTGTCGGGAACAGAACATACCAAAATCCCTTAGAACCTCATTGTGCCATTGCTGAATGGGACCGTCACGGAAGAGTTACTCTATATACTTCAACACAGGTTGTTCATTATGTACATCATCAGTTGACACGTATTCTTGGAATACCTATGGGGGATATAAGGGTAATTATGACAAATGTTGGTGGAGGATTCGGGGCAAAAGCAGCGACGAATATTCTTGAAGTCCTATCAATTTTTCTTGCTAAAAAAGCCGGTCAACCTGTAAAAATGAAGTTTAATCGTGAGGAGATGTATCTTTACGGAAGAGGAAGACATAAGCAATATATTGATTTGAAAATAGGCGTAAAAAAAGATGGAACTATTACTGCATTAAAACAAAAAGTTGTACTCGAAGGTGGTGCTTACTCTAGCTTCGGCGTGGTTACTACATATTATGCTGGTTCAATGCACGCTACCCAATATAAATTTGATAATTATAAATATGATGGATTCCGTGTAAATACAAATTTACCGCCATGTGGTGCTTTTCGGGGGCATGGATGTCCTCATCCACGTTTTGCGTTTGAATCCCTTCTATCCATGATTGCCGATGACATCGGAATGGACCATATTGATATCCGACTCAAAAATGCAATGACACCCGAATATCACACATGTAATGATTTGGATATACATTCTTGTGAATTCAAAGCATGCCTCGAAACAGTTCGAAAAAAATCCGGTTGGGATGAGAAAAAAGGGAAACTTCCTTTTGGAAGAGGTATTGGTATTGGTTGCGGTGGCTTTGTATCAGGTGCAGGTTATCCCATTTACCGTTCACAGTTTCCTCATTCAAACGCTATTATAAAAATTGAAGAAGATGGTTCAAAAGCAATTTTATTAATTGGTGATGCCGATATTGGTCAAGGTTCGGATACTGTTTTAGCTCAGGCAGCTGCAGAAGCCATGGGAATTTCACTCGACAAAATGTCTGTATTATCGGCAGATAGTGATTTAACTCCAATCGGCTTTGGTGCTTACTCCAGCCGTGTAACATTAATGGGTGGGAATGCCTGCAAAATGGCTGGTGAAAGAGTTAAAGAGAAAATATTATTTGCTGCTTCTGAAATTATGGGAATTGAAAAAGATAAACTGGATGCAAAAGAAAATATCATTTTTGTAAAAGATTCACCTGAAAAAAATATCCCATGGCATAAAGCCGGATTTCATTATTTTTCAAAATACGGACCCTTGGTAGGTGAAGGTCATTACTCGCCACCTGAAGGATTGGGAGGTACATACAAAGGAGCTGCTGTAGGGACTTCTCCTGCATATTCTTATGGGGCATCAGTATGTGAAGTCGAAGTTGATACCGAAACCGGAAAAGTCAAAGTCCTCAATTTCTGGGATTCCCACGATTGTGGTACGGCGGTTAATCCTATGGCTGTTGAAGGACAAGTTGAGGGCGCTGTTGTTATGGGAATGAGCGAAACTTTATTCGAAAATGAAGTATTTGATTCGCGCGGAAAAATGTTGAATGCAGATTTGCATAATTATCTAATAGCCACTTCGGCAGATGTTCCTGCGATGCATTCTACAATTGTGGATAGCTATGAACCTGCGGGTCCTTATGGAGCAAAGGAAGTCGGTGAAGGTGCAACACTTCCAATCTTAGGAGCTATTGCAAATGCAATAGAAGATGCTGTTGGTGTGAGAATTAAAGAACTACCAATTACACCTGAAAAGATTTTAAAAGCAATTAAAGAAAATCAAAAAATATAAATATGTTAAATATTATTTAGGAGTAGTTATGTCCGAAAAAATTTATCAATGGCAAATGACTGAGTTAAAAAAGTCATTCGAGCTTGTCGAATCAGCAATGCCCGAAATGAAAGAAGGTGAAGCAATAGTTAAAATCTCAGGTTGCGGTGTATGCCATACAGATTTAAGCTTTTGGTATTTCGGAGTTCCAACAAAACATCCTTTACCGCTTACTCTCGGACACGAAATTGCCGGAGAAGTAGTTGGTGGACCAAGTGATTGGGTAGGAAAAAAAGTAATTATTCCGGCTGTTCTTCCTTGCGGAGAATGTGAACTTTGCAAAAGGGGGAGAGGTAATATATGCCAGAAACAGCTTATGCCCGGAAATGATTTTCATGGCGGATTTGCATCACATATCGTTGCTCCTTACCACAATTTCTGTGTCGTTCCTGATTCTGTCCTAAGTAAATTTTCACTTCAGCAGTTGGCTGTTATTGCCGATGCAGTAACAACGCCTTATCAGGTGTTAAAGAAATCCGAACTCGAACCGGGAGATTTTGCTATATGTATTGGTGCCGGCGGTGTAGGTATCTACGGAGCACTCCTTGCAAAGATAATGGGAGCAAAAGTTCTTGCTCTTGATATTGATGATGTTAAATTGAATATAGCAAAAGAGCATGGAATTGATGCAACTCTGAATATTAAGGGTATGGATATCAAAACGATTAAAGAGAATGTTAAAGGGATTGCAAAAGAATTAGGTGTACCGAGGTTTATGTGGAAGATTCTTGAATTATCAGGAACAAAACCGGGACAGGAATTAGGTTTTGCATTACTGAACTTTGCAGGAACTTTGTCCATAGTAGGATTTACTCTTGACAAACTTGAAGTCCGTTTAAGTAATTTAATGGCATTCGATGCAAAAATTATTGGTACATGGGGTTGCAAACCAGAGCTTTACCCTGAAGTTGTTGCATTGATTGATAATGGTAAATTGGATATTTCTCCATTTGTTGAGACATTTCCGATGTCACAGATAAACGAAGTATTTGCGAATACATTAGCTCATAAATATACAAAGAGGTCTGTGCTGGTACCTGATTTTGGAAATTAGAATTTCTTTGCGTCTCTGCCCTTTGCGGCTTTGCGCGAAAAATATTTTAAATTATAAATTGAAAATTATAACAAAATTATTTTAAACAAAAGGAAAGGAAAAATATGTTAAACTCTCACAATTTAGTAGATGATGTTGTTTATGAAGATGTGATTTATGAATTGAAACCCTGCATCGGTCATGACGGCAATCCGGTTGAAGGTGTTAACAATGCATGGATTACAATGAATAATCCTAAGCAGTATAATTCATACACAACAGATATGGTGAAGAAAGTTATTCTTGGAATGCGTCAGGCATCAAATGACAGAACTGTTTCCTCTGTGATTTTTACTGCTGTCGGAGACAAAGCTTTTTGTACCGGTGGAAATACTAAAGAATATGCAGAATACTACTCAGGTAATCCACAGGAATATAAGCAATACATGCGTCTATTTAATGATATGGTTTCGGCTATATTGATGAACGATAAACCTGTTATTTGTCGTGTTAACGGTATGAGGATAGCCGGTGGACAGGAAATTGGTATGGCATGCGATTTTACGATTGCACAGGATATGGCAAGATTTGGTCAGGCAGGTCCGAAACATGGCAGCGCTCCTGATGGTGGTTCGACAGATTTTCTTCCCTTATATGTCGGTGTCGAAAGAGCTATGTATTCATGCACTGTTTGTGACCCATGGTCTGCACATGAAGCATTATTTCATGGTTTGATTACAGAAATTGTCCCGGCTCTGAAAGTTGATGGAAAGTTTGTAGCAAATCCATTGGTTTATACTGACAGAATGTTAGATGAAATGGGAAATATTATATTTGGAAAACCAAAAACAGGAGATGATTTAGTAAAAGCAAAAGAGATTCTCAAATCCGGTGTTGTTGATTTATCCTTGCTTGACAAGGCTGTTGAAAAGATGGCAACCAAGCTCATGCTGCTTATGCCAAATTGTTTAAGTAAAACTCTTAATTCTGTTCGCAAACATAAACTGGAACATTGGGATAAGAATAAAGAAAGTAATCGTGATTGGCTTGCCCTCAATATGATGACAGAAGGAAAAGCAGGATTCAGAGCATTTAATGAAGGTCCTAAAGGTCATCAGGAATGCGATTTTATTAGATTAAGACAACTTTTTGCTCAGGGACATCCATGGGATGATGAATTAATCAAAGAAATTTCACCTCAATATAAATGAGTATAAAGTATAAAATGAGTAGTTGAAAGATTTTATTTTTAATTAAGGAAAATGTAAAATGGAAAAAATTCAATTGGAATATACACATGAAGGTTCAGTTGCAAGGATAATTCTTAATGATGGGAAAGGTAATATTCTTGATAATATCATGATGAAGGATTTACTTGCTGCATTTGCAAAATTTAAGGAAAACAAAGACCTGAAACTTATTACTTTCGAAGGAGAAGGAAAGAATTTTTCTTTTGGAGCAAGCGTTGAAGAACATACAAAATACAATTGCGAAGAGATGCTTAAATCTTTTCATCGTTTGTTTTACGATATAATTGCTATATCGATTCCGACCATGGCAAAAATTTCAGGTCAATGCCTTGGTGGAGGTATGGAATTGGCTTTAATGTGCAACTTTTTATTTGCTGATAAGACTGCGATGCTTGGACAGCCTGAAATTATGCTGGGAGTCTATGCTCCACCTGCATCAATACTGTTGCCATTAAAAATTGGTAACGCAAGGGCTGAAGAAATTCTTCTCACAGGAAATTCAATCAATGCTCAAAAAGCTAAAGAAATCGGTTTACTTAATGGTGTTTTCGATGATAAAGAGACTATGGACACTCAGATTGATGAATGGATAAAGAAAAATATTCTTAAGAAGAGTTCAATTTCATTACGTTATGCAGTCATGGTTTCAAGGACTGAATTTAATGAAATTATATTAGCCAGATTGCCGGAACTTGAAAATATTTATGTCAGAGAACTTATGGAAACTGATGATGCTAATGAAGGTATCAATTCATTCATTGAAAAACGAAAACCAATTTGGAAGAATAGTTAAATTTGAGATTATATATTGCGGCGTTAATTTACAGGTATCGGGTATGCGGTCCGATTGACTTTCAAATACACGTTTGTGGAACCTCCCGTTAACACGGGATTACGTGAAAAATTTAAGTCTCATCTGTAATTGACGCCGCTTAAATGTTAAAATTAAAAAAATTATGTGAATTTTACATAATTTACATAAATATTCTTGAGTAAATAAATACCATACTGAACCCTATAAGGAATAAAATACCCAACCAACTGAGCACTTTCAACCATGTTTTCGGTTGATTAAACTTTGGAATAAATGAAGCAGTAACAACTTTGTAGTTGATTATAGCAAAAAATGGTGCGGCAAGAAATGATACTATCGTTGCAAAATCTAAAAAAAACTTCATCCTTTCAGCAAAAATACAGATTATTAAGGATGCAAGTATTAATAAAATTATGGCAAATAGCCAGTATAATTTTTGTGGTTTTCTTGTAATTTTGTCAAAAACCTGATAAAATGATGCCTCAAGTGAACGCGGGTACCCGTCAATTACCGTTAAGGCAGTTGTAAATATTGTAATAAATGCAATTCCTGAAATTACTGGAATGCTCCAGCTTCCGAATTGTTTTGAATAAAGAGATACAAATTGTTCTGAAAAAGTTACACTATTATTCGAAAATACTTCACTGGAGCCAAACATCACAATTGCTCCCAATCCAAGGAAAATCAAAGCCAGTATTGTTGAACAGAAATATCCGACATGAAAGTCAACCATGTACTCATTAAATTTTGGTTTATAGTTTGTTTGTTTTTCACGCTCCAAAGACCATAGAGAGGGCCATGCTGATGCTTCGATTGGTGTTGGCATCCATCCCATAAAAGCAAGTAAAAAACCAATTCCCGCTACATCCCAAATTTCGGGTTTGATAAAAGCACTACTAATAGAAGTACCTTTAAACATTGCATAAAGAAATGCGATGATTGTGGCTAAACTTAAAAGTGCAATAAGAAATTTCATAAATCCATCCAGAAATGAATATTTTCCGAAATACAATAACAATAGGAGGGAGATAAGTACAAATATGTTGAGCCAGATTGAATTAACATCAATACTAAGAAAGTGAGCACCTAAACCTGTGGTAACAAGAGCTATAGCGGCAAAATTTATTATTCCTGTTGCAAATGAAAGGAAAAAAAATACGGAAACAGCCCATTTTCCCAGCATTCTGTAACCTTCTATAAGGGTTTTCCCTGTTGCCGCAGTGAATCTGTGACCGTATTCAAAAAAATGATATTTCAGTAAATTAACAATTACCAGAAGCCAGATTAAATCAAAACCATAACTTGCTCCGGCTCTTGTTGATTGTACCAAATGAGATGCTCCAATAGCAGCACCTGCATATAAAATCCCCGGACCTATCGTCTTTATTATTCCCTTGAAGGAATACAAACCTTTAGAAGTTTTAATCATAAAATTCATTAGTACTAAATTTTATTATCGTAAATATTAATATTCAATATTGTAATTCCCTTCAAAGACAATTTAATGAGATATAATGGAATTTCAAAGATTAAATCAAGCATCTCAATATTGAATCGTTCAATATTTTTGTAGTGAATTAAAAGTTATTTATGAAATTACCTTTTTTTTTAACAACATAGAAAATATATTAATTAGACTGAATATTATTTTTCTTCAATTTTTCTTGGATAAACATAATATTTGAATTAGCGTCTTTATATCCTCTCCATATATTTACTGCTTTATAGAAGTAATCGAGAGCATGTTTAAGGTCGCCTTGTAAAGCCAATACAAAACCAATTTTGTTGTAGTTTTCAGCCAAACCCCTGTCCATGTTCAAATTCAATTTAAAGCAAACAGTATCCAAAGGTTTCAATTCTTTGTTTTCATCACTAATTATCCAATTCTAGTTCTCAATTGGGGAAAGTCGGTCTAATTCCAAATTCAATTTTCCATCTTTTGTTTGTTTTTTTCTACGCTCTTTATCTAAGATATCTTTGTAGTAAGTTATCATTTTTTGTCTGTGATAAAGTGCCTGTTGATATGAAGCAAGAGAAGAGTCAAAGTTTTTAATGTTATAGTAATGAATTCCTTTCTTCATATATTTATCAATAGTCGAGTGGCTTGTTTCGAAAGCTTTTCTAAAGTAAATGTCTGCATTGATTGAATCATTTTTTTCAAGATAGATATCTTTCATATTTGAATATACATTTGAAGAATCAAAAGGAGAAAATTTCAGGGCTTTTTCAAACTCATCAAGAGCTTTCTCGAACATTTTTAATCTTTTATAAGATACTCCTTTGTTAATCATCGCTTCGGTAAAATCAGGAATCATTTCTAGAGCTTCATCGAATTTTTCAATAGCATCGTTTTCTAAATTTTTTCGAAAGAGTTCTATTCTCTGGTAAACTAACGAACCGACTTCTTCTTTTTTATTAGTGTAAGATGTTTCTATGAGCCATTTGGGATTAGTTAGAGAATATAATCCAAATACTGCTAAAAAAGAATAAATAAAAATTATACCAAATGAAATTACTCTATCAGGTAAAAAGTTAATTATAATATTTTTATCTTTTTTTCCCATTTATGAATTATGAATGATGAATAAAACTTTTTTGTTTTCTTTTTTCATTCTATTGAACTCCCTGCAAGCCTGCGGGGTATCAAGTAATACAACCTGCATGTTTTTATTTGTAATTGTATTATAAATAAAGTAAGGGTAATACACAAACCTAGTGCCAAGAAAACCTTGTCCTCCACTTCCGTCAAAACCTCTTCCAACAAGTAAAATGTCTGCTTCCTGATTGAAAAATGCAATAAAATCACCTCCCTTGTACCATTTCTTTTTATCAACAGCCCTGATTGAGCCATCAGGGTAAATCATAAAATCAAAATATATCAATGGGATGCCTTTATATACTATAAATCCTTTTTCGCAAGTTGTAATATTCTTTTCTTCATTTGATAAATAGCTTGTTCCCTTTATTGATAAGGCAATAACTAAAATAATAACTAAAGAAATTCTTCCAAATTTAAATCCGCTTAAATGCAATATGAAAAATGAAAGAATAAACAATGGTATTGTCCACAAAATAATTACATACCACAAGTAATCCTCAGTTAAAATTGAGCTAAAAAATAAGAGGATATATGTAAGAGAAAGTAATAGGAGTAATAAAGACAGCGGAGAATTTAAATAATCCTTTA
Organism: uncultured Hyphomicrobiales bacterium; assembly: GCA_964511865.1. GTDB lineage: Bacteria > Bacteroidota > Ignavibacteria > Kapaibacteriales > UBA2268 > ChocPot-Mid. The sequence goes on from CAZEHW010000011.1 coordinate 15,479, forward strand.
ACTTTTTGTGATTGAATTTCCAACCATTTTTTATAATATCTGCATTTTTTAATATAAAAAACAGTAGAATTAGCCCCATAGACACCCCCCACATATCTTTTGTAATATCGGATATATCAAATACTCTGTTGGATATAAAAACCTGAATTCCTTCGTCAAATGCAGAAATAAGGAGTGCTTTTAAGAAAGTTGCAATAATTAACTTGCTGTCAGAAATATTGGTTGTGATTAAGTATCTGTGCATAACAAAAACAAAAAGACCGTAGGCGAAGTAATGCCAGTTGTGCTGTAAGTCATAGAATTTATTATTCATGAAATAATCGGCTGTTTTTTGACCGATAAACATCATTAAAATGACAAATATGATGACAGCTATTCTGAATAGTGTAATTTTTTTGTAATTGTAATAAATAGCTATTAAAACCAGACAGACTGCAATAATTAAAGTTATCGGTATATCGAAATCAAAAACGCTAATTGTAGCTCGTGATAAACTTTTAATTGTAAACTGAAGGTAATTTTGAAGCATTAAAAAGGTGTTGTGATAAGCAACATATCAAAAAGCACCAAATTCAGAAGAGGTGGCATTATGTAATTATTTTTTT
>CAZEHW010000011.1:16093-18455 GCA_964511865.1 uncultured Hyphomicrobiales bacterium
TAAATCCAGTTAATCAGTTAAATTATCTAACTATAATATACATTGAAATTATTCAAAACATAAAAAAATAAGAATAAATTCGAGAAATGTAAAAAAGTAATTGAAAAATAAAGAATTTAATATGGTGATAGCATTTTGAAATAATTTTTGTCTTTTCAGAAAAAAGCATTATATTTGTAGTTCTTTAAATTAAAGAAATTAAATAAGTTGGAAATTAAAATATTATAAATTTATTTTTTTGTGAGGAATCATGAATTATACAGGTCCTAAAGTAAGACTTTCTCGGAAGTTAGGGATTGAATTAACGCAGAAAGCTGCAAAATATATGTCGAAGAAACCTTATCCTCCGGGTCAGCACGGTTCTTCAAAAAGACGTGGCAAGCAATCTGATTATGGAAAACAATTATTAGAAAAGCAAAGACTTCGTTTGCAGTTCAATGTATCTGAAAAGCAAATGAGGAATTATTATAAAAAAGCAACCAGCTTAACAGGTAATACAGGTGAAATCCTTGTTCAACTTTTAGAAACCAGGTTGGATGCTTTGTTGTATCGCTCTGGCTTAGCACGTACTATATATATGGCAAGACAATTAGTCGGACATAAACATGTTACTGTTAATGGGAAGATTTTAAACATACCGTCTTACCAGGTTAAAGTTAATGATGTTATCGGTATAAAACCTTCAACAAGAAAAAATGAAGTTATTCAGGATACAATCCGTTCGGTTGTACCTCCTGAATATATTGAATTATCAAAAGCTGATTTTTCAGCTAAATTGCTTGGCTTACCTGCAAGGGAATTTGTTCCTGTTCAGTGCGAAGTATCATTAGTTGTTGAATATTATTCAAGATAATGAGATTATTCTTATAGTTAAAAAAGTCAGTTTTTAATAAAACTGACTTTTTTTTGCTATTTTATTATTTGGATAAATCTTATTAGTAAATTTGTATTTTATCATAGTTAAAGAAAGAATAAATTGAAGATTTTAAGATTAATAATTATAGCATTGTATTTAACATTCGTATCAACGAATCTTTATTCTCAATATGATTCCTTGAAGATATATGAAAAATACAAGAATGTTGTAAATGATATATTCCGGCAAGCAAATGCAGATTCATCTGCTTGGGAACAATTAGCGTTTATGTGTGATACATATGGTCCTCGGCTCTGTGGCTCTGAAGGTTTGGAAAAATCTTTAGATTTCATGTATGAACAAATGAAAAAAGATGGCTTGCAAAAAGTAAGAAAAGAAGAAGTAATGGTTCCAAAATGGGTGAGAGGTAATGAATACTGCCAAATGCTGAAACCAAGAAACCTCAAACTTCATATGCTGGGTTTAGGAGGCAGTGTCGCAACTCCAACAGATGGAATAACTTCAGAAGTTGTTGTTGTAAAAAGCTTTGATGAACTTGAATTGAGAAAGGATGAAATTAAAGGGAAAATTGTCCTTTATAATGAGCCATATATTAATTATGGACAGGCAGTAGCTTACCGTTGGGCAGGAGCTGTCAGAGCCGCAAAGTACGGAGCTCTTGCAAGTATTTGCAGGTCGGTAAGTCCTGTTGGCATGCAAAATCCACATACCGGGAGTATTATGCCATATCCTGATACAATTGCAAAAATTCCTTCTGCCGCTATTTCTCATGAAGATGCAGATATGATTGAAAGAATAATTAAAAGTGGGCAGAATGTTGAAGTTAAATTATATATGGAAGCTAAAACATTGCCGGATGTTTTATCATACAATATAATTGGCGAAATAGAAGGAAGCGAAAAACCGGATGAAATAATTGCAATTGGCGGGCATAGTGATTCCTGGGATGTTGGTTCGGGGGCACAGGATGACGCCTCACCATGCTTTGCAACTTGGAAAGCTTTAAAAGTACTAAATGACCTTGGAATAAAGCCTAAAAGAACGATCCGAGCTGTCATGTGGGTTAATGAAGAAAATGGATTAAGGGGAGGAAAGGCTTATGCTGAAGTACATAAAAATGAAAACCATGTATTAATGTTTGAATTTGACTCAGGAGTTTTTCCACCCGGAGAGTTCGGAGTAAATGGCAGTGATTCTGTTTTTTACAAAGCAAAGTCAATAGAAAAGGTTCTTAGGGATTTTGGCAATATATCGGTTAAGAGAGGTGCATGGGGTATAGATGCTCAACAGATTGCAGAACAAAACAATATTCCTTTGATGCATATTAATACAGAGGACGATGGAAAATATTTTTGGTATCATCATTCTGCAACGGATACACCGGATAAAATAAATCCAAAGGATTTAAATGATTGTATAGCGGCTATAGCTGCAATGATATATATTTATGCAGACTTACCATGATTATATAGATAGGTTTATATT
>CAZEHW010000011.1:18465-27832 GCA_964511865.1 uncultured Hyphomicrobiales bacterium
AATACATACATATAATGTTGACAATACATCATTAAATAAGTTAATTAATTTTATAAAGGTGATTATGACAAGAGAAGAATTAGCAAAAGCAATTTATAGAACATCTCATTTGTCAGGTGAATTCAAACTACGATCAGGAACAATAAGTAATGAGTATTTTGATAAGTATCAGTTTGAATCAAATCCTGAATTACTTCTGGAAATATGCAGACATATTCTTGAAATTATTCCAAAGGATATAGAAGTTATTGCCGGTCTTGAGATGGGGGGGATTCCCATTGCTGTTATATTATCTCAATTATCGGGGAAACCGGTCTGTTTCGTTAGAAAAAAAGCTAAAGAATATGGAACTTGTAACTTGGCGGAAGGAACTGATATATTTGGTAAAAAGATTCTTGTCGTAGAAGATGTTGTTACAAGTGGAGGGCAGTTAGTTCTTAGTTCACAGGAATTACAGGAAAAAGGAGCTTTAATAACAGATGCAATCTGTGTAATCGACAGGGAATCAGGAGGTCCTGAAAATTTGAAAAAATTTGGAATTGATTTGAAATCATTATTTACGATGTCTGAAATCAAGAGTTTCTTGTAAGTTAAATGAGATAAATTGAGCTATCTTAAATTTTTTCTACCAGGTATGATTGCATTTTTTGTGCAGGAATCGAGACATTCCCCGCATAAATTACATTCTATATTATTGATAAAGTGTTCTCCATTGTTCTTTGTTATTGCTCCGATTTTACAAGTATCGGAACAGATATTACAATGATTACAATTCTCATTATAAGACAAAACAGAAGCTCCGGGTATTTTACTTATCCAACCTAAAACTAATCCAATAGGGCAAGCCGATTGACAAAAGGGTCGGTGAATGAATATGGATGTAATGACAAGTAATCCAAGTAAATACCAACCTATTGTATATACAGATATTAAATTAAAAGCAACTAAAAAAGGGTCAATTTTGCAGAACCAGTTTGTTTGTGAAATTGCCAGTTGAATAATCAATCCAAAAAATAATATCCATCTAATAGCATGCATTATTTTTTGTGCTTTTGCACTTTCTAAAAATTTAAATTTCTTATGTATATGCATTAATTCCTGCAAAGTTCCCAAATGGCAAACCCATCCGCACCAAACTTTACCGAACACATAAGTTATTGGTATTAATCCAATGAAGTAAAGCATAGAAATTAATCCGTTATAACTACCGAAAACAGCAAGAATGACATTCTGGTAAGCAGAAATTGGGCAGGGACAAGCACCTAAGTAGAATCCTAAATATATAAGGAAACCAATCATAAATATTACTCTAAGATGTCTGGTTGGCTTAAATCTGACAAATATTCCGGCTAATATAACACCAATAAAAACAATCAAAAGAGTTTTCAGTTGAGAATATTGGAAAGATAATTGAGTCTTTTTGCTGACAGAAGCCTCAGCGTTTTCTTCAAAATCTGAAAAATCTTCAAAATCATCTTCACCATTTTCATTTAAGGAGTGTTTTTGAACAATATTATGTTTAGCTGTTGTTGTTTTGTTTTGTGATACTATTGTTTTTGTTTCGAACTTGTTTTCTTCGCATTTGTTGCATGAACCGCATTGGGCAAAAGATTCACTTATTAAAAATGTTAAAAGTAAAAAACCTAAAATGATAATTTTACAGGAACTCATGGGATTAGATTTAAGGTTTATATAATATCAATGTACCTAAACCGCCTTCTTTTTCACACTTTCTAATTGCTTTTAATGAAATTTCTTTCCCATTTTCAGAAGTGATTTTCAATTTCAATTTTCTTGTATAAGTGGTAGAATTTTCCTCTTTCCATTTAGTAGTCTGAATGATTTTTAATCCATTTTCCTCAAATACCGTACTTTTTATTCCTTCGGGACAATTTCTGTGAGTGAGCAGAACTGTTATCTTTATAATTAATTCATCACCTTTATTATATTTGACTTTTTCTCCTTTTATTATAGAAAAGTGAATTTCACATGCATCAAGATTCACGGAAAGATTAATAAAAAATAAAAAGGTGAATATTAATTTCAATAATAAATTAACTAATTTTGGAGATGAATTTTTCATGGAATATTTTTCAAAATAGGAAACTAAGTATGTATTGGCAAAGTGAAGGTTATTGTAACTCCTTGTTTGTCGTTGCCTGAAATTTCAAATTTCCCATCGTGAACTTCAACAATATTTTTAGCAACGATAAGCCCCAAACCTACTCCCTGTTGTTCGTAAATTGTCCTGTCGAATTGAGTTAAAGCTGATATTTCTCTTATCTGTTCAGAGGTCATGCCTCTGCCTTCGTCACTAACACTCATTCTTAAAAAATTATCTTCTCGATTTAGAGTTATATGAACTTTTTGCCCTGTTTCTGAAAATCTGAAAGCATTATCAACTAATTCATTAATTAACTTTGAAAAACTTTCTGAAGAAATTTCTATGCTTAAACTTTTGGATTGAGGGTCTTGATTATTAGTTTGAAGTTCATCTAAAACCAGGTCAGTTGAGCGATTATATCTATACGATACTCCGTTTGCTATATCCTGAATAATTGATCTCGGTTCTTCGGTTAAGCACTGACGAAGCATTGCTTTTCTATCAGGGTTAGATGCAAATGACTCTATACTTACATATATTAAAAAGTTCTCAGTTATTTTCAACAATCGGTTAGCGGAAAATACAATATCATCTGCAGTTTCACGAATCTCTTCATTGCTGATTGTTCCTGCTCCTGAGATTAAGAATTTCGCAGAACCTATTACTTCATTTAAAGCAGTGCGAAATTCATGTGGAAGAGCAAAAGTAATATTTCTCCCGACTTCATTAATTTGCTTTTGAACTCTTTCTTCTATCAAATTATATTTTTTCCATTGAGAATCTATTGCAGAAATTAAATCATCTTTGGTGAATGGTTTGATTATATAATCATCAGCACCTTTTGACATTCCTGCTCTCATATTGACTTTTTCAGCAAAGGCTGTTAAGAAAACAAAAGGAATAGATGATAAATATCGGTCATCTTTGATTGCATTTAAAACACCATAACCATCAAGATTGGGCATTGAAATATCACAAAGAATTAAATTTGGCTGAACCTCGAAAGCTAATTTTACTCCTTCTTCGCCATTTGTTGCTGTATATACCTCATAACCTTCAAATTCTAACAAAGTTGAAGTGCTTTCCAAAATAAATTCAGCATCATCTATGACAAGTATTTTCTTCATCTATTAATTTTATTAATTTTCTCTATAATCCAAAGTTTAAATATAAGGAGTTTGTGTACATATATTCAAATTTATTTTTCAATTAATTATTAATATTTTAAATTTTTATCAAAAAAACCATTAAGTTTATTCAAAACTTGACTCTACAACTGTTAATGTTGAACTGTCAGCATTTAATTTTGCTTCAATACCATAGGGTAAAGTAATTTGCTCAGGTGTATGACCAATTAATAAACCGTATAAAACCGGAATATTTAGTTTTGATAGTTGTCGGTCAAGAACTTCATTAAGTGAATAATCCCAAATTGAAGAAGTTTTATCACAATCGGTGCATCTTCCAAAAACAATTCCTGAAGCTTTTTCAAGCTTTTTTGCAAGGTTTAACTGTGTTAGCATTCTATCAATTCTGTATGGTTCTTCTCCAACATCTTCAAGAAAAAGGATTTTCCCTTCTGTCTCTATTTCATAAGGAGTTCCCATAAGTGATGTTATAAGCGAAAGATTACCTCCTGTTAGCTTTCCATTGGCAATACCCGGAGAAATCGTTCTGCAAGGGAAAGCAAGTCTAATACCGGATAATACAGACGGATTTGTGATTTCACCGATTGGTTCAGTTGAAAAAACTGCTTTTCGGAAATACTCAACTGTATAGCTTGAAAAAGGAGATAGTAAAACAGGTCCATGAAAAGTAACAAGTCCCGTTAATTTATTTATTGCTAAATGAAGAGCTGTTATGTCGCTGAATCCAATAAATATTTTTGGGTTACTTTTTATAATATTATAATCAATATTATCAAGAATTTGCGGAGAACCATAACCACCTCGAATGCAAAATACAGCTTTAATTTCTTTGTCGAGAAACATCTTGTGTATATCATCAGTCCTTTCTTCAACACTTCTGCTTTTGTAGCCGCTTCCGTTTATCAAGTTATCTGATATTTTCGATTTTAAGCTAAAGTATTCAAGAACCTGAACGGCTTTTTGAATATCAGCAGGGTCAGTTACTGCAGTCCCCGGGGCTATTATACCAACAATATCTCCGCTATTAAGTACTTTAGGTTTTATTATTCTTTTTCCATCGAATGATAACAGGTTTTTTGGTAACGAAGATATTGCTAACCCAACTAATCCTGCCGTAAGAACTTGCCGTCTGTTCATTATATTTTTAAAATTGGTTGAAAAAATAAATTGATTATACTTTTTTTATTTCTTAAATTAAGGATATTTTTGAAAATAATAAAATAGTTGTCAATTGATTTTTGACAGTTTAATAAAATATTAATAAAATTGGTAAAATGTTAAATGCCTGAAAATGAAATAATTATAGAACCGATATATGAGATTCCTTTGGAAAAAGAAAATCCATACGGGAAGAATCCTATTGAAGATTTAGCCTGTCTTTTATCCTTATGTAACAAATACATGGTGAAAACTGATGAGATTTTAATTACCAAGGCATTTTACTTTTGTGTGGATAGCCACAAAGATGTTGTAAGAAAATCCGGAGAACCATATTATACTCACCCCTTGAAAGTTGCAATTTCTCTTATAACAAATTTTTCTGTTAATGATACTCATAGCATAATAGCTTCGCTTCTTCATGATACTGTAGAAGATGTAGAAGGAGTTACAATGGAAATAATATTAGAAAAATTCGGAGAAGAAGTTGCAGAAATTGTTGATGCTGTTACTAAGATACGCGGTACAACTACCCGCCAAATGGATAAAACAGCTACTTATGGAAAACTATTTTTAGCTCTGATTAAAGATGTCAGGGTAATATTAATAAAACTTGCTGACCGTTTGGACAATATGAAAACTTTATATTATCTGAATGAAAGCAAACAGAAAGCAATTGCAGAAGAAACTCTGAATTTTTATACTCCTTTTGCTCAACGTTTGGGGTTGACAAAAGTTAAAAAATCTCTTGAAGATTTATCATTATATTTTATTGACAAGCAAACTTTCAATAATATTCACTTAGCATTAATTGAAAAACGTAATACTTTTCTGAATTTTATTAAAAATTTTCTTGTAATTATCAACACTAAACTCTCCGAAAGGAATATGCCGCATACTCTTACTATGGAGCATAAGCACGTTTATGAGATTTATACTATGCTTCAGGAAGGAAGAACCATTGATGAAATTGACAATTTTTATTCAATGGTTATTGTTTTAATGACTAAGGATTATGCTGAAGCTTACAGAGCTTATGGCATAGTTGCAAATATTTTTGGACCTGTAAGTTCACTTGATGATTATATATCCAGACCAAAAGTTAATTTATACAGAGCTTTGCATTCAACTCATCTCGGACCAAACAGGAAACTGATTGAGGTTATTATACGGACTGAGGAAATGGACAACATTGTTGACAAAGGTATTATTGCTTCTGATTCTTTGGCTCAGAATACTAAACCACTATCTTTAGATGAATCTGAAGTAAAAGAATGGGTAGATTGGATGCAGGAGATTATGAAATCCGGTGAAAAAGATGCCATTCAAAAAATCTGGGGCTCAATCAAAATTAATCTTTATGGCAATGATATTGTTGTTCATATTAAAGATGGCGATTCTTACATTCTTCCCGTAGGTTCATGTATTGTTGATCTTGCTTTTGCAGTTTCAGAAGAAGTAGCTATGAATTTAATCTCAGCTAAAGTTAACGGCGAAGTAAAATCCCTTGATTATGAGCTATCAAATCATGCCAAGATTGAATTGATTACTTCTCCTAAAAGCAAACCTGACTCTCAGTGGCAAAATTTCGTGATAACAAACAAAGCTGTTGTTAAGCTATATAATTACTTTAAAAATGATAAGAGCAATGCTGAAGAAATAGTTTCCGAGAAAAATGAAATTGTTAAGCTAAAAGTTTTGGCACAGGCGAGAAAAGGTTTGTTAAGTGATTTGCGTTCTGAAATTGGTAATGAAAATATTCAAAGAGTTTTTTTATATACCGCCAATTCTGAATTTGAAGCTTTATTTCATATTCATACAAATATCAGCCACTCTATAAATATTATTTTTGCAAAAATTCTTTCTGTAAAAGGTATCAAAGGGGTAGAAAGAATAGATAATTGATAATGCGAGAGAAAGGAGATGGGGACAATAGCAGAGCGATTGAATATTTGTAAAAACGAGGACTTTTTTTATTATATACAGTAAAATCGCAGCTTTTTTTCAAAATCAAATTATTTTTTATTAAGCTTTTCCTTAAGTTTCTGTACGACTGTTTCAGGAACAAATTCTGCAACATCTTCATCATATCGGGATAGTTCCCTGATAATACTTGAATTTAAATAAGTGTATTTTTCATGTGGTAAAAGGAAAATTGTATTTACATCAGGATTGAGTTTTCGATTCATTAGAGCTATCTGAAATTCGTATTCGTAATCGGAAACAGCACGAATGCCTCTAACTATTGTTGAAGCATTGACTTTTCTGGCAAAGTCAACGGTCAATCCTTGATGCAATTCTACATTAACATTTTCTAAATGCTTCAGAGAATCCTTAGCCATATCATATCTTTCTGCTTCGGTAAAAAGACATGTCTTCTTGGAGTTAATAGCCACTACAACTATAACTTTGTCAAACATTTTACTTGCCCTGTCAATTACATCAATATGTCCGTTTGTTATCGGGTCAAATGTTCCCGGATATATCGCTATTCTTTCCATTTCCTTATTCCTGATATTTTTTAATTACAAAGATAAATAATATCCGTAAATTTTCAACAAAAGTTATAATCAAATTCTGATAATTTTGAACGGCATTTATTTAAATAGGGGAGAGGATATGATTCATCTAATGGCTGCCAATAATTGAATTATTGTCTTTCACTACTTTGATGAGTTGATTTTTGTTCTTCTTTTTAGCTGATAACCCGCATCTAATCTACCTTAATCGAGTAGTACACATCAGTGTATGGTACAGAATGATGTACTATAAATATATTTATAAATATTTATAATACAATTACACGTATTTTAGTTATAACTAATAGTAATAACTATAGTTATAAATGATAATATAATAATACAAAAATATGTATGGTACAATAATATGTCTTGCTTATTTTGTTACTATTACAATTTTATTAGCTATTCCTTTTTCAGTTTTCATTTGAATTAAATAAGTTCCATCAATAATTTTATTCGTATTCCATCTAAAAACAGTAAATCCGGGATTTAATGAGTTTGTTTGCAAAGAAGTAACCTTATTTCCCAGTAAATCATAGACTGAAAATTCAATTAAACCAACTTTTGGATAATTGTATGAAATTACAGCTTCATTAATTATTGGATTTGGATATACTTCGAAATTGAAAACATCTTTTAACTCAGGTTCAACTGCCGATGGTGATGAATCCGGATTTTTCCTTTTATATAAGCATTTATCAAAAGCACCGGCATACATAAATCCATCCTCAGATATTGTCATACCATAAACATCTTTAAAAGAAAGTTCTTCAAATCCATCATTAAATTCGGTCCATGTTTCACCTTTGTCACTACTATACCACACACCTTTTCCAAAAGCTGCGATGAAAAGCTGTTCTTTATCGGTAATTATCTCTGTTATATTAAAATCATCAATATTATTATTTTTAGGAATCCAATTAGCTCCTTGATTTGTACTTACATATACTCCGTTTGCTCCGGTTCCCAAGAAAAGATTTCCATTGCTGTCATTAGTTATGTCTGTAATTGATAAATCACTAATTCCATCCGAGATTTTACTCCAATTCACTCCATTGTCGCTACTGGTGAATAATCCTTCGTTTCCACAAGCTATAAAGATTTTATTTTCTGAATTATAATCATACAATAAAATATCGGAAACCGAAGTAACTTCAGGAAAACCGGAGATGTTTTCCCAAGTCAATCCCTTGTCAATACTTTTATAAAGCTTACCATTAAAATCGCTTGCATATAGGTTATCTTCATCATCAATTGCTACATTTGAAGCTCTACTAATACCTGAATTTAAAATTGACCAAGATAAACCCAAATTAGTTGATTTTGCAATTCCATCCCAATCTGTCGAAATATATAAAGAACCATCACTATCCATAACAATCTGAAAGACAGAATTAACCATAGTAATTCCATTCGTAGCATAAAACCAATTCTGTCCGGAGTTTGTACTTGCAATTACACCGGAGCCGGCAGTACCTAATAATATCTTATCTAAACCAACGGTTTTAACGGATAAAATTCTTTTGTCATAGCTATAGCTTTGAACCTTTAACCAAATATCTTCTTTTTGTACAATGACTTTTCTTGTTATAGGGTCGGTATTCTTGTAATCCTCTTTTGAACCGATGAATTTGATTTCATAATTACCATAACTTGTTCCAACGGGTATAAATAAATTGAATATTGCTTTTCCCTGAGAATCGGAAGTCAGTGTTTGTTGTTCATTGTTTATTTCATCTTCGATTGTAATATTGGCATTTTCAACAGGTTCATTTTCAAAATCACGAATTGTTACAGTGTACTCGATTGATTTTCCTGGTGAAATTGTTTGAGTACCGGCAGGTTCGACCTGTAAGGAAAGATAGTCCTGTTCTACAATAACAGGTTGATTAGTCCTGTATATTTTACCGGTTAGGGAACCTACATATAAGTAATTTTTTGAATCAATTGTTAAGCATCTGTAATTCGTTAAGTCAGGCAGGTCACCTTTTATTGACACCCATGTTTGACCGAGGTCATCACTTCTGAAAATATCTTTTGTAGTTGCCACAAACATTGAATTATTTTTCCCGAAAATAATGTCCATAACAATCAGCGAACCCATGCCATTCATTGATTCTATCCATGTTTGTCCTCTGTCCGTACTCTTATAAAGCCCTCCGTTACCTGATAAACCGGCAAAGAGTATTCCGTTTTCCGATGCAACTACTTTATGAACATCCATAGATGTAAGGCCGGCATTTATTTGAAACCAATTATCACCTTTATTTGTTGACTTATAGACACCCTCTGCCATAGTGCTGACATATATATTATCCAATTCATCAACATCCAAACTCCATATATTTGAATTAAAATATTCTATCATGTTTGTCTTTTTTTTGGAATTATCAGAACGGTAAATCTGTGATTCGCCACTTACATAAATGAAGTAT
>CAZEHW010000012.1:0-27073 GCA_964511865.1 uncultured Hyphomicrobiales bacterium
TACATTTTCCGAATTTTCTTGCAGGAAATATAAATTTATGTTAATTTTGAATCAGAGTTTAGCTCATCTGTGGTAAAATCTTGAATAAGATTTTAATTCTTTGCAGTCTGAAGTACTTTCGTGGTACAATTTAACATAATAGTTGAGTTAAGAGCTGAATAGCTTTAAAAAGTTTTTTAACTTTTAATGTTTAATTACATTATTTTTTATAATATTGGGGGAACCTTATAATTTAATTCCATATCTCTGAATATTAACCAAGTGGTTAACTATATTTTTATTATTACTTCTATGAAAATCAAAATTTTATATATTTACAAACTAATTAAAAGGAAAAACAATGGGTAGGAAACGAAAAGTTGTTGAACCTCAGGAATCTCCTAATGCTGAATCAGTTGAATCAGTTGAGACTGTTGAAAGTCCAAAGGTTGAGAGAGAAAAGGTTGAAACAGTTGATAAAGTCGAAAAAGTCGAAAAAGCCGATAAAGCTGAAAAAGCTGAAAAAGTCGATAAATTCGATAAAGCTGAAAAAGCTGAAAAAGTCGATAAAGCTGAAAAAGTCGAAAAATTCCATAAAGTCGAAAAAACCGAAAAAACTGAAGTAGTTAAAACTAATGGATATACTGGCAGTCACCATAAACCAAATGAACACAAAAAATATGAAGGCAAACCGGCTGAATCTCCAAAAACTACTGAGATTAAACGGATTGACATCAATGAATTAAAAACAAAAAAAATTGCTGAGCTCACATCGCTTGCGAAGGATCTGGGAATTACAAATTTCGCCAACTTAAGAAAGCAGGAGTTAATTCTCAAAATTGTAGAAACTCAGACTCCACAGACTACCGCTTCTCCTGACAAACCTGAAGGTCAACTGACAAGCTCAGGTGTTTTGGAAGTCATGCCCGACGGTTATGGCTTTTTAAGAGCAAGCAGCTACAATTATCTGCCCTCACCTGATGACATATATGTTTCTCCTTCTCAAATTAAAAAATTCATGCTCAGAACCGGCGATTCTGTGGAAGGACAGGTACGTCCTCCAAAAGAAGGTGAGAGGTTTTATGCTTTACTTAAAGTTGAAAAGGTTAACTATCTTTCTCCTGAACATATCAGAGAAAGAACATTGTTTGACAATTTAACTCCTTTATTCCCGAATAGTAGAATTGTTTTGGAAACTGCACCGAGTATTTACTCTATGAGGGTTCTTGATTTACTTTGCCCGATTGGCAAAGGTCAAAGAGGTTTGATCGTTTCGCCTCCAAAAGCTGGTAAGACTATACTTTTACAACAAATTGCAAACAGTATTACAAAAAATCATTCGGAAATAAAACTTATAGTGCTACTGATTGACGAACGTCCTGAGGAAGTAACAGATTTCCAACGTTCTGTTGATGCAGAAGTAATTGCATCTACATTTGATGAGCCACCCGACAGGCACGTACAGGTTGCTGAAATGGCTATCGAAAAAGGAAAACGCCTTGTTGAAGCTAAAATGGATGTTGTGATTTTATTAGATTCAATCACCAGATTGGCAAGGGCTTATAATACCGTTATACCACATTCCGGCAAGATACTCTCCGGTGGTGTCGATGCAAATGCCTTGCACAAACCTAAAAGATTTTTCGGAGCCGCAAGAAATACCGAAGATGGTGGTTCACTCACTATTATTGCCACTGCTTTGATTGAAACCGGCAGTCGTATGGACGATGTTATCTTTGAAGAGTTCAAAGGAACGGGTAATATGGAGCTTGTCTTGGATAGAAAAATTGCAGACAGAAGAATTTATCCTGCTATCGAAGTTAATAAATCCAGCACAAGACGTGAAGACTTATTGCTTGCACAGGAAGAACTTTACAGGATTTGGATTTTGAGAAAAGTGCTCAATGAGATGAATGCTCCAGATGCTATGGAATTTTTACTGAACAGATTAAAAGGCACAAGAAACAACAGAGACTTCCTGCTTGCTATGAACAGTTAATTCAGTAGAAAGTTTTAAAGTAGAAAGTTTTCAAGTGAAAAGTTAAGGTTATTTTTAATTTTTTTCGTAATTTCAATGCTGTTAAAAGTTTTGGCAGCATTTTTTTATTAATTATTTGGATTAAAACAATGGCAAAGAAGCATAAGGCAGTAAATGTTTCCCAAAAGGATAAAATATCCCCCAAGGAAAATATGAAGGTTTCACAAAAAAAGGAAATTATTCCTGAAAAATATCAAGACTTGTTTTTCATCGGACTGCTATTTATCCTTGTATATATTTTCTTTTCATCTGCTATTTTCGGAAATGGATTTTATGTTTCCGATAATCTTGCTTCAAAGAGCTTTGAAACCTATGTGAACCAGGCAGACAATGATGGAAGCTTTCCACAATGGGTCCCATATATTTTCAGTGGAATGCCCAGTTTTGCCGCTATGCTTACCACAGGTGCGAGGGCTTGGGCATTTATTCAGTCAATATTTTTTGAAATAATTGGTTTCTTTGGTACTATCTTTTCCAGTGATGTTGCCCGCCTTGCAATGTATTATATCATCTATGGAATTGGTATTTATATTTTAATGCGTACCAAAGACCACGAAAGATTTGTTGCATTCTTTACTTCGCTTGCGGCTGTTTTTTCAACAAGCGTGATTGTCTGGATAATGATTGGTCATAATACCAAACCCGTTGTTTTTGCAATGTTCCCGTTTGTCATTTTGCTGTTGGAACAACTTCGCCTGAAATTCTCGATTTTAAACACCGTTTTGTTGGTCATTGTCGTGCATATTATGATGGAAGCCGGACACGTACAGATGATATTCTACGGAATTGTTACATTTGCTCTTTACCTCTTGTTTGAATTTGTCAGCCGTTTAATCAGTAAAAGAAAGCCAATCAAAGTGTTAAGAGCGGCAGGTTTGTTGGCTTTAGCCGGAGGAATTGCATTCATTATGTCATCAGACAGATACCTGAGTACCATGGAATACACTCCCCATTCAACACGAGGTTCCGGACCTATCGAAAAAGCGGATAACTCAAAAGTTGATGCTAGCGGCGGGAATGATTATGACTATGCAACTATGTGGTCTTACAGCCCCGGAGAGATGATGCTATTTTTGGTACCTAATTATTTCGGATTTGGAAAACTCCCATATTCCGGTCAGGCAACAAGCGGAGAGGAAGTAAAACTACCAACTTACTGGGGACAAAAGCCATTTGATGATGCCGCCGCTTATATGGGTATTGGAATTCTTGCACTTGCAGTTTTGGGGTTTATCATGTATCGGAGTAATGTCTTCGTGCAATTCCTTTTTGTTGCTTCTTTGTTTTCATTGCTATTGTCCTTTGGTAAAAATCTGCCGTTTCTTTATGATTTATTTTATTACTATGTCCCGAGTTTCAACAAGTTCAGGGCTCCCAGTATGGCTTTGGCAATTATGCAATTCACTGTTCCAATACTTGCCGGTTATGGTTTGACCGGAATACTCAATTGGAGAAAAAATCCCGACGAAAGCAGTAAGAAAATGA
The DNA here is from genome assembly GCA_964511865.1 of uncultured Hyphomicrobiales bacterium. GTDB lineage: Bacteria > Bacteroidota > Ignavibacteria > Kapaibacteriales > UBA2268 > ChocPot-Mid. Next base: position 3,503 of record CAZEHW010000012.1, read on the forward strand.
TGAAAGGACTTATAATTGCTTCATTAAGTTTTCTTGGATTAGGTTTTATTTTCGCATTATTATTCAAATCATCTTATATTGATGCTGTTATCGGTTCCGGTAATACTTCATTCCAAAGTTATTTAAAACAAATTCCAGATTATGCTGAATTTATTTATAATCATATGATTACCGATTGGTTGTTAAACGGAGTATTGCTTGTTCTTTCTGTTTTTATGATTTACTATTTTGTTAAGGGAAAATTATCAAAACCTTTATTTTTTACAGCAATGGCAATTCTCTTAATTGTTGACCTTTGGCGTGTTGATTACAGACCAATGGAAGTATCAGAAAAACCTATGGAAACAGGTGCTTTTGCCAAGACTGATATAATCCAATTTCTGGAACAGGACAAAACTCTTTACCGAATCGCCGACATGGCTCAAAGAGAAACGCCAAACGGCTTGGCATACTTTAACATTCAAAATGTTAATGGGTATCATTCCGCAAAGCTAAGAATATATCAGGATTTAATGGATGTGGCAAATATGCCTCAGGCAAAAGGTTCTACATCAATGCTTTTAAATCCGTTTTTATGGAATCTTATGAATGTCAGATATATCATTGCACAGGGACAGCTTTGGGAAGGAGCTACACCTATTTACCAGTCACAGCAAACAGGAGAAAGCGTATATTATAACCCGGGAATGTTCCCCAGAGCTTTCTTTGTTAATTCAGTCAAGGTTGAGAAACCTTTGAAAATTTTGCACCACCTCAGAGACGGAGATTTTGACCCCGCAAAGGTTGCGTATATAGAAAAATCTATCAATTTAACTTTGGATACAATTCAAAATTCAAATGTTGCTGAGATAACTCAATTTAAAAATGAATCAATAAAAATTAAAGCAACTGCCACTGGAAATAATCTGTTATTTATCAGTGAGATTTACTATCCTGCATGGAAGGCATTTGTCGACGGAAAAGAAACAGAAATATACAAAACAAACTATGCTTTTCGTTCTATAGTAGTTCCAAAAGGAACACATACAATCGAATTGAAATACAAATCTGAAGGTTTTGAAACAGGAAAAGACCTTAGTTTGGCATCAAACATAATAATCGCTTTAGCATTAATACTTGGTATCTTTTTGGAGTTGAGAAAAAGGAAAAGTAATATTGTATAAAAAATTAATCAGACTATTCAATAAACAAAAGAAGTTTCTTAACCAGGAAATGAAAATTCTTTTCTTGATGTTTTTTATATATTATTTTATTCTGGTTGTTCAAATATGAATGGTCTTGTATTTTTATCAATTCTTCTAAAACCATTTCTTTCAATCTGACAAAGGACTGACTGGAAAATGTTTAGCTGAATGTCTATTGGTTTTAAGTCAAAGGGTGGAAATTCAAATTCAGAAAATGGTTGGATGAAATTTAAACGCATGATTTTATATTTTTCTTTTTCAAAATAAACTACAATCGGCATTGAAACCTGAAAATCTTCAGGTACATTGATTTGTCTGATTCTAGCAGTGATTTTATATTTCCCATCGTATGTTTTATCTGTTTTATATCCAAAAATATAATAAGGTATTTCATTAATATCTACCCATTCATGAAAAAACCAGCTTAAATCAGAATAAGTATGTTTATTAACTATTGAAATAAAATCCAGCATTGTTGTTTTTGATTTTTAAAAGTATTATAATAATCTTTCATTATTTCGATAAATTGAGTATCATTATCTGATTCAAAATTAGTTAAAAAAGTATTCAACATATGAAAAATCCAGGCTCCTCTAATGTAAATATTTATATAATAGGACGCAAGAGGTCTAACTCTACTGGAACTACGAAATCCCAAACTGATTGGTTTAGGTGGCTCACCAACAAATTTTGTCATTGTGCTATTAAAGTTCAATAACAATTTTCTGGTAACATCTAAATATCTGTAAAAGAAATTTGTATCCTTTAAATTATTTTTTTTATATAGTAATCTGCAATATTCTGATAATCCTTCTGAAAGCCATGTATCTCTATATGATTTTCTATCAATATCAACTCCCCACCACTGATGAGCTATTTCATGAGCACAGGATGATTCATCAAATATTATTCTTGTTGAGTCCTTCAGATCTATATTAGATAAAGCAATAATATCATCAAAGGCATAACTGACATCTCCTGAGATTTCAACAGCATACAGTATTTCGGACTTGCGTTTTCCAAAAAGTTTGGAATAAAACAAATAACTATCCTGAATATGTTTTAAAACAGAATCCACAAAAAATGGGCTTTTAAAGTAAAAAACTATCTTGGGAACGATGCTGTCACCTTCAACTATTTTTTCTTGAAATGAACCAAAGCAATATATCGGATTTGAAATTTTCTTCTTTGTTACCCATGTTGAATTAACAGTGGAACCTTCAATTGACTCCATTATCTTCTTGCCAATACTACAAATCTTATATTTTTCGGGATATTTGAAGTTAATTTTAAATTCAGATTCATCAAACAAACTATATCTCGGAAAAAAATCATCATAAATAATTTTCTTTCGATAGAAGTTTACAATAGTAGAGTATATCTCGAAAATATCCTTAATTAATATTAATGTTGGATTGTCATGATGATAGAAAAATTTGATATATGAGGAATCATAAATATAATTTTTTAAATTTATTAATAAGTAATTATCATTTTTCTTTTTACAAAACTCAATGTTGTTCCCGGCTTTATCAACTATTGAATCAATTGTCATTTCATCATAAATTTGGAATGACAACCAACCCAAGTTTTTTACTTTTGAAACAAATTCCATTGTCGTTTCATATTTTGTCATTGTTGTGTCACTTATTGAACAAGTTATATCATAGTTGTAAATATTTATCTTTGATTTATAAATATCTCTGTTTTCAGGGTAATCATCAGGCCAATCAAAACTTGTGATTAAATCAAAATCATATTTATCCTCATCAACCCAATTTGCTTTGAAAAAACTAATTTCTTCTTTTTGGAAAGGATCGACAACATAATAATATGTTTCAGTTGCAAATAAAAACTCATCATTTATTTGAGAAATAAACATACGATTATTATCTTGATTTAAAAATGATGAACAGATAATATTATCAATAACCTTCATTGTTGTGTCGTAAATATATTTCAGGGAGTTTTGATATATCTCCTGTGCTTTTTGAATTTGACTACCATTAGTCTTGTAAAAGTTGTTTTTGACTAGGTCGAATGTACTATCTGTAAAAAAAATAAGCAAAGTGTTAAATTTCTTTTCGAAAACTGAATTTCCTGTATATGATGCGAGTTGTCTTCTTTCTATATCAAGGGGAGGCGTGAAAGAAAATACTCCATCACCAATAAACACACCTACACGAATGAGATTATTTATTTGTTTGAAAAAATAAAACTCTCCTTCTTCAAATATGAATGCGCTTCCTTCTTTTTCAAGGAATAAATCTTGAATTTGGAAAATATTATTTTGGTCAGGTTGTAAGTTTGTTAATTCCCTAATTAAGTCATCATATTGATATTTAATAATCTCATTCGCAAAAACTAAATGATAAAAAAGGAAAAAACCTATTAAAAATGTACTAATTATTTTCATAGTATTATTTTTTAATATATTATTCTACCTTCCTCATTATATGCGGATGAATCATATTCTCCGGAGACAAAACTTCATCCAACTGTTCTTTTGTCATTAGATTCCTTTCCAAAGCAAGTTCAACTACGCTTTTGTTGCTTTCAAGGGCTTCTTTAGCAAGCGAACTGGTAATTTCATAACCCAAAATCGGATTCAATGCAGTTACAATACCGATACTGTTTTCTACATGACGACGGCAGACATCTTCATTAGCCGTTATCCCGTCAATACATCTGTATTTAAGCGTTGCCATGCCGTTTTTGAGCATCTCGATTGATTCAAACATGCACTGAGCAATCATTGGTTCCATCACATTAAGTTCCAATTGTCCCGCTTCTGCCGCTAATGTAACAACCAAATCATTTCCGATTACTTTAAAAGCAATCTGGTTCATAACTTCGGGAATTACCGGATTCACTTTCCCGGGCATAATCGAAGAACCAGGCTGCATTTTAGGTAAATTGATTTCATTAAAACCGCAACGGGGACCGGAACTTAACAAACGCAGGTCATTGCATATCTTAGAAAGCTTTACGGCAAGACGCTTAATTGCAGATGAATACATCACAAAAGCACCTGTGTCCTGTGTTTCCTCGACAAGATTCTTTGCCACAGACAAAGGCAAACCTGTTATTTCCCATAAATAGTTTGTAACGATTTCAGGAAAATTCGGGTCAGCATTAATTCCTGTTCCAATCGCTGTTCCTCCCATATTAATTTCAAGAAAAAGCTTTGCATTTTGCTCTAAACGTGTAATCTCCTCTTCAAGCGTTACGGCATACGCCTCGAATTCCTGACCGAGTGTCATTGGGACTGCATCCTGCAACTGTGTTCGTCCCATTTTTATTACATGCGAAAATTCTTTTGCTTTGTTTCTGAACGATTCAATCAATTCTTTCAGCACTGCAACAAGCTTTTTATTGCTGTAGCAATTCGCAATTTTCAAAGCTGTCGGATAAACATCATTAGTAGATTGAGACAGATTTACATGGTTATTCGGGTGGCAAAATTCATACTGCCCTTTTTCATATCCCATTATCTCGAGCGCTTTATTGGCAATAACCTCATTCGCATTCATGTTAGTTGAAGTTCCGGCACCGCCCTGAACCATATCAACAACAAAATGTGTATGCAACTTTCCGTTGATTATTTTTTCACATGACTGAAATATAGCGTTGGCAACTTTCGGAGTTAGTAATCCTAAGTCGAAATTTGTTTTTGCAGCAGCTAATTTGACTTGTGCTAAGGCGATAATCAAATCTTCAAAATGATTGATAGCAATACCACTGATATTGAAATTTTCGGTAGCTCTCAAAGTTTGTATGCCGTAATAAAATTCGTATGGGACTTCTCTTTCGCCAAGCAAGTCATGTTCTTTTCTTGTTCTGCCTGAAATATACTGAGCCGCCGCATCAACAACCTGATTAGTGGTTTGTCGCATTCTACGAGAGATAATTCGCGAAATTTGGGATAAAATTTTAGCAACAAGCATCGAATCTTCTTTCATCAGCTCATTTATATAATTGCTGTGTATTGAAAATATTATGGAATCTTCGGTAACTTTTCCGCTTGTGGAATGTGGATAGTTATCCATGAATGAACCTTCGCCGAGGAAGTCAAATTTAGAAAATTTATTAAGTTTTTTTTCTGTTCCAAAAGGTGTTGCTTTTACCAAATCCACAGCACCTTCGAAAATCATAAAGAGATTTTCACGAGGAGTATTTTGCTTAAAGAGATAATTGCCTTTTGCAATATTTTCGATTTTAATGAACCCGATTAATTTTTCAATTTCAACCTTTTCCAGATTCTTAAACAATTCGACATTTTTTATAAAATCTAATATAATTTTTTTATCCATTTTTTCACCTACCACTAACAAATTTTAATAAATTTAAAAAATTTCAATAAGCAAATTACGAATTAATTTTGTTATCACTAAATAACTATGGAACTAAAAAACGAAATAGCTCAAAATTCCAACTCTAAACTCCAAACTCTCAACTAAAGAAAAAGGTAAGGTCTCCAATCTTCATTCAAAGTCGTCATATATCTTTGAATAAAAACAATATAATTCGGTCTGTAAGGTTTGCGAATCAGCTTCAAACCTGCTTCTTCGGGAGTACGGTCTGCTTTTTTGTTATTGCATTTTTTGCAGGCAGAAACAAGATTTTCCCATGTATCTTCGCCTCCTTTGGATTTCGGAATAACGTGGTCAATAGTAAGTTCTTTTGTCTTGGTTCCGCAGTACTGACAACAGGAAGCATCGCGGTAATGAATATTGCGTCTTGACAATTCAATTTTCCTGTAAGGAATCCTGATATAGGACACCAGCCGGATAACACTTGGATAGGGAAGATTACAGCTAACGGAACGAATAAGAATACCATCCCGCTTGGAGATTAATTCGGCTTTAGTAAGATAGAGCAAAAGAATAGCTTTCCTTGCGGAGCAAACACCAATCGGCTCAACGCTTTGATTTAGTATGAGAACTCTGTTACTTAAAGAGACAGCATGTGAACTCAGGAACTGTGCGGTTCCTGACCTATTTTCATTTTTATTAACCGGAAAATTGAAATCCTAACCTCCGCATTAAACATTAAACACTTTAATTTATCTTTCTAAAATAAGAAATTTTTTTGATATGAGGAAATCTGTTTTAGAAATTACTTTTCTCCGTACTCCACCCCTGCCTTCAAAGCCCTGATATTATCCTCAACAATCTTTTCGCCTTTTTTGCCGAATAGTATGCTGATTGCTTTTTCTAATTGCTCATATTTAATATCGAGGTATGGAGATGCCGCACCCAAGACAACCATGTTAGCAGATTTTGATGTTTTTAATTCCTTGGCAATATTGTCGGCATTCAGAGCAACTACATTCTTCATTTTTGAAAATTCGGACATGATTGATTCCATTTCTGGATAATCCGGTATGTTTATAAATGGCTCTGTGTTCGTAACCAGCCAGCCGTCTTTTGAGAGCCATGGCAGGTAACGGAGGGCTTCCATCGGTTCAACCGAAATAATTATATCAGCTTTGCCCATTGGTATTAAATCAGAAAAAATTTCTTTATCGGACAATCGAAAATGGGACTGCACAGCTCCGCCTCTTTGGCTCATGCCGTGTACTTCCGACTGCTTAAAAAACATATTCTCTACTACAGCGGCATACCCGATAGTAGCGGCTATCGAAACAATACCCTGTCCGCCAACACCTGCTAAAATTATATCTTTTTTCATGTTCTTTTTAATTTAAAATCCATTTAATAAATATCCAAACCTTTAGTTCAATCCCTCCGGGATAGTGAAATCTTTAATTTATCTACGTTACCATAGTTCAATCCCTCTGGGATTGCAAGACCTTTTTTATAATTTTAAGTTACAAATATTCAATCGCTCTGCGATTGTCTCTTTTCCTGACTCCCTTCTCCCTTTTCCCTTTTCCTTTCTCCAGACTACCGACTGTCGACTAACGACTAACGACTATTCCTTATGCCTCTGTTTCGCCAATTTCCTTGATTCAACTATACAAATCCTTCTTGGAATTATCACAGAAACTCCATTGTACTCAAGTTCTTTTTTGATAATTTTCACATTTTCTTCATGATGTCTTTTCAATGGACTAATCACATGAATATGTTCCGGTTCTACCCCCATTCCTTTGCAAATATCTTCAATTCTGCCGGTTCCCGGAGATGGCTGTCCGCCGGTCATGGCTGTTGTTCCGTTATCTAAAACGAAAATGGTAACCGGTGTTTTGCCATTAACACAGTCCATAAGACCTGTGATACCCGAATGAGTAAATGTCGAATCACCGATAACGGCAACCGCAGGTACTAATCCGGCATCTGCCGCACCCTTTGCCATTGTGATTGAAGCACCCATATCAACACATGAATTGATTGTTTCATAAGGCGGTAATGCCCCTAGGGTATAACAACCAATATCGGATAAAACTCTTCCAGAAGAATAATCTTTCAAAGCTTCATTTAAAGCCAAATAGGCATCAATGTGCGAACACCCTTCACATAACTGTGGAGGTCTATTGGCAACCAGAGAAGGCATATCCATTCCCAAATTACCTGATATATTTAATGCTTTTCCGACTAAATCCGGATTTAATTCTCCATCTCTGGGTAAAGTGCCGTCAAGTCTGCCCTTGATTTTCTTCCCGCTTCCAAAAAATCCATTAAGCATTTCTTCTACAAAAGGATAGCCGTCTTCAATCACTAATAACTCACCGCATTCATTGAAAATTCTCTCCAATTTCTTTCTTGGCAAAGGATACTGCCCGATTTTCAATACAGGATAAGGAATATCATTTTCAAAATTTTCCATCAAATAATTATAAGCTATTCCGCAAACAATTATCCCTAATGATTTGTCCTTTCCATCGAAATATTGATTAAATTCTGATTTATCAGACTCTTCCTCAATTATTGGCAGTTTTTCGAGTAATGCTTTATATCTTTTCCGTGCATTTGATGGAATTAGAACATATCGTCTTAAGTCATCAGGAACTTTAACCTGGTTTTGCTCTCTTTTTTCCTTAGGAGTTACACCGGCTCTCGAATGAGCTAAACGGGTTGTAATTCTGAGCATAACCGGTGTTTCATATTTCTCGGAAAAATCAAAACCATAATGAACCATATCATAAGCTTCCTGCTGGTTTGCAGGTTCAAGCATAGGGATAAAAGCAAATTTTCCATAATACCTGGAATCCTGCTCATTTTGTGAAGAATGCATCGAAGGGTCATCAGCTGATACAACGATAAATCCACCATTAACACCTGTTATAGCCGAATTCATAAAAACATCAGCGGCAACATTCAACCCGACATGCTTCATCGCACACATGGCTCTTCTCCCTGCATAAGACATACCAAGAGCGGATTCCATTGCAGTTTTTTCATTCGCAGACCATGTAAAATGAACTTTTCCTTCCCTTGCTTCCTTTGAATGCTGAACATATTCTGTAATTTCGGTTGAGGGAGTTCCGGGATATGCATAAATTCCCGACATTCCCGCATCTATTCCCCCGCGTGCAATTGCTTCATCACCAAGTAAAACCAAATTATTCATATTTTATTTATATCTAAATTTTTCAAAAAATCAACAATGTTTTAAAGCTGTAAAACACAAAGTTAACAAAATTACTGTAAAATTTATGTGTTTTTGTATATTGCTTTTGAGAATTCAAAGAAATTTCTTTAATTTAATAAAACTTAAAAAAGTTTCTTTGTGAATTATTATTATCGACTTATGATAATATTTAGAATTTTTTGATATAAATATTCAAATATTGTCGAAATAACAATAAATATTGAAAAAAATATTTTTAAAATAATATAGATGAGCATATTATGAAAAGAAGTACAATAATGTTTTTAATTTTAATAACAGCATTTACTTTTTCAACTCTCAACGCACAATACCGTTTTAGAACGGTTGACTTACTCAAAAGTTTAAGAATGAAATATAATGCCGCCGGTCCGGTACTGCTTGCTGTTGATGAACAGAAAAATAAAATTTATGTCGCAAATTCATTAAGTTCATCTGTTTCTATAATTGATGGAAAAACAAACAAGGTTGATAACATCCCGATTGGTGGAAGAACCTTACAGCATTTAAAAAGTTCAGCTATTACATATAGCAGCAGATTCGGATTGGTTTATGTTTTAGGAACTAAAAATTTCTCAATTGTTGACCCCAGAACAAAAAAATCTCAAACTTTCAATACATTAAAACAATTTGAAAGTATAACAGTTGATGAAAAATCCGGCAATGTCTTTATGACCGGAAGGGCAAGTTCTAAAATCGGATTTTACAATCCCAAAGTAAAGAATAATGAATATGATACGTTGCCATGGCTTTCACATGAAGAAAAATTGATGAATTTAAACCAAACTCCTCCTCCACCAATTCGTAACATCATTGCTTTGAATGATAAACAACAAAATGTTGCCGCTATTGATGGCTTTACTTCAACTTTATACTTATACGATGGTGCTACTGGGAAGCTTTCAAAATTCAGAAAAATTCCCTTGGGAAACAATGACGGACGCTGGCATCTTGCAGGTTTCGATTCTCAAACAGGGCATATTATTTTAGCTACTGAAACTAAAGCTCGTGCTATTACTGACGTTGCAAGAATTGATGCTTACGGAGAAAACGACCAGGTAGTTAAACTGCCCGAAGGTTTTACAGAACCTGTCGGAATTTGCTATAACGATAAGTTGAAAGAAGTGTATATTCCCTATGATAATAACGCTTTTATTCATGTCGTTGATTTCAAGGATAGTGCAAAAGTGGACTCAATACCAATCCCCACTTTTGGAAATGACGGAAGTGCAATTGATATCAAAAATGATTTGCTTTATATTGCAAGTTGGGCTAATGGCGAAGTTGAGGTGATTGACCTAAAAACAAGAAAATTCGGGAAAAGAATTTCTGACCTTGGAATTATACCTCATATGTTTGCTTTTGTTTTTAATCCTGCAAACAATTCTCTTTATTATCCACTTGGAGCTTCTGCTGTTAATGGTTCATTCGGTGCGGCTGTTACTCAATTAAATCCGACAACTAATACTCAGTCTATCATTAATATCGGATGGGCTCCTATGGATTTAATTGAGGTCCCAAGCCGAAAATCTGTATTTGTCTTTAATAATGAAGACCAGTTCGCTGAAGTAAAATCCGGAGGTTCATATAAAATTAATCAATTACCTATAAAATTTCCTGTTGCATCAGCTACTAGTTCGAATGGCAATATTTATTTATCATACGGACCACATCAGTCATATTGGCCCACAGTTTACATCTGGGGAGCTAAAAACGGAATTCTTAATATTGACCAAAATGATTTGAGCTTCTATGACAGAAGAATACCCAGACAGGCAATGAATATGGCTCTGGATAAAAAAGGTGTTCTTTATCTTCAGCAAAACAATTGGGGTGCAGAACCTATAATAATCAATAAAATCGAAGATGAAATCAGATACTACGAAATTGGAAAGAGAATTACTATAGATGATACTGTCCAAAGAGAAACTTCTCAGAGAGCAATGAAATATGATGAAAAAGAAAATCATCTTTATCTTTTAAGAAACGCAGAAAAGGATACATCTCCATCGGTAGTCCATGTCATTGACCTTGACAGCAACAAAGCAATTAAAAAATATGTTGTTGAAAACATTGCCACAGCACTCGAATTTGATGACAATTATATTTACACAGCTAATTACGGTTCAAATTCTGTTTCGATTATAAACAAAAAAACCGATCAGGTTTACAATATCAAATCAGGAAAATCTCCATTGCGTCTGACTAAATGTGCCGGAAAAATTTATGTCTTGAACTACAACAGCAATGATATTATGGAAGTCCGTATTCCTGAAATAAACAAAACTAATATGACGTTGAAAATACCTCTGGATGCAAAAGCTGATAATATTTTCAGTTGGAATGATAAGCTAATAATTACTTTTTTCGATGAAAGCACTCTTTTTATTACTGAAGTCAATCCTGAAATGAAAGATTTTACAGTTATTCAAAAATATTCCTATCCTTACGGTCAAACTGATAAAGATTCCGGTAATTCAGCTTTCTATGTCAATGGATGTTTCGGAGATATAGTACCAAGTTTGACAAAAGGACTTGTTGATGAATCAGGAAACCTTTGGATTAGCGACTTTCTTGCAGGAAAAGTTCATATTCTCGAAAAACCTAGAAAATGAGAAAAAGGATATTAGCAATTATACCATCAAGAATGGCTTCAACCCGCCTTCCGGGCAAACCATTACTCGATATTTGTGGTAAACCTATGATTCAGCGTGTTTGGGAAGCCGCAAAAAAAAGTAAGATTATCGAAAGAATTATGGTAGCGACTGATGACATTAAGATAATGGAAACGTGTATTAAGTTTGGAGCCGAATGTGTGATGACTTCCTCTGAATTACCCAGTGGAACCGACAGAATAATGGAAGCTTACGAAATTCTTGGAGAAAATGCTGACATAGTTGTGAATATTCAGGGTGATGAGCCTCTTTTATTTGGTGATATTATTGACAAATTACTTGAAAGATTTATTCATACCGATTTTGATGTTGGTACAATGATAAGCCCAATAAAAACATCAGAAGAGCTCTTTGATTCTTCGGTTGTGAAAGTTGATTTGAATTACAATATGACTGCAAAGAGATTTTCAAGAAACCCAATACCCGAACTAAATAAAATTCCAAAAGAGGATTGGCTCAAACACCAAAATTATTTCAAACATATAGGTATTTACGCATACAAAATCGAAGCTCTAAAAAAATTCGTTTCCTTACCTGTCTCAGAATGGGAAAAGCAGGAACGTCTTGAGCAGTTGCGTCTTCTCGAATCCGGTTCTACATACTATTGCTACGAAACTGATGCATTCCTGATTGGTGTTGATACATCACACGACCTGGAAAAAGTCAGGAATTATTTTAAATGATTAGTAATCTCCACTATACAACTGACAACTTTTCAGATTGATTTGTCAAAATTTCATTATTCTACAAATCAAAGCTTGTCATTTTTTCATTACATCTGTCAAAAATTCACATAAGTCCTTTTTGGCACACTATTTACATATCTTTTGAATGTAGTTTTTTTATAAAATTTGTAAAATAAATTTTATGTAAAGGAGGGTTTAAAAATGACTTTAGTAAAATATAATCCGTTTCGCGGTTTCGATTCTTTGGCAAAAAGAATGAACGATTTCATGAGCGATTTTGATAAAGACTCTATGTTTAGAGATTTCAACATCGGTTCAGGCAGATTTCTGCCGGTTACTGATATAAGAGAAGATGAGAAGCATATATTTATCTCTGCTGAAATCCCCGGATTAGGCAAAGATAATATAAAAGTAACCATTAGCGATGACAATGTGCTTCAAATCAGAGGTGAGAAAAAACATGAAGAAAAGAAAGAAAACGAAAGCTATATAAGAATGGAAAGAGTTTTTGGAGAATTTACACGTTCATTCATTCTGCCCGAAAACGTAAAAGATGATAAAATTAAGGCAAAATTTGAAAATGGTGTTTTGAACATCACTTTAGAAAAAATCGAGCCATCGAAACCAAAAGAAATTGAAATTAGTATTAACTAATGAACAATGACCGAAAATCTTGGGTGAACCTTTGTGTTCACCCATTTTTTTCAGATACTTTCAAATTCTAATTACTCCCATTGATATATTTTAACATTGTCAAATTTTTTAATTCATATAAACTTCATATTTTTGTTTTTTATATTTTTTGAAATTAATTATAACTATATATTTAGGATTGATAATGGAAAAGACATTGTTTGAAAAAAGCCGACCGGGAAGAAAAGGTTATACTCTGCCTGCTCTCGATGTGCCAAAAACAGAAATATCAGCGAGTAATTCAAGAAAAATCGACCTTGCTTTACCCGAAATAAGCGAAAATGAAATTGCAAGGCACTTCACAAAATTGTCACATTTGAATTACAGCATTGAAGAAGGATTGTATCCCCTTGGTTCTTGCACTATGAAGTACAATCCAAAAATTAATGAATATACTGCTTCATTACCCGGTTTCACAGAACTTCATCCCTGTTCTGAGGTTCGGAACGCACAAGGTGCATTACAACTTATGTTTGATTTGCAGGAGTTACTAAAAGAAATCACAGGTCTTCAAGGTTGTACCTTGCAACCTGCAGCAGGTTCACATGGTGAATTTACCGGAATTAATATGATTGCCGCTTATCACCAAAATGATAGTAAAAGAAAAAACATTTTAATTCCTGACTCGGCACATGGTACTAATCCGGCATCAAGTGCAATAGCAGGATTTTCAATTGTTGATGTCAAATCTAATGAAAACGGCCTTGTTGATATTGATGATTTGAAATCAAAATGCAACGACGAAGTTGCCGGATTCATGCTCACTAATCCAAATACTCTTGGATTGTTTGAAACACAAATTGTTGAAATCGAAAAATTGATACACGGGTGCGGTGGTTTAATGTATATGGATGGTGCCAATATGAATGCTTTAATGGGCATTGTAAGACCCGGAGACATGGGTTTTGACTGTGTTCATCTTAATCTGCATAAAACTTTTTCAACGCCACACGGCGGTGGAGGTCCCGGATCAGGTCCGGTTTGTGTAAGCGATAAGTTAGTTGACTTTCTTCCTGTTCCAAGGGTGGTAAAAAATGGGAATAATTATGATTTGTCTTATGAATTTCCGAAATCTATCGGTAAAGTAATGGCTTTTTACGGCAATTTCGGTGTTATGATTAGGGCGTACACTTACATTCGTATGCTTGGTGGAGAAGGTTTGAGAAAGGTTAGCGAAAATGCAATTATTAATGCAAACTATCTGCTTTCGAGATTGAAGGAACACTTTGACTTGCCTCATGACCAGAGATGTATGCACGAATTTGTTTTAAGTGGAGATAGACAAAAAAATCTTGGTGTTACGACAAAAGATATGGCAAAAAGATTGCTTGATTACGGCTACCATGCACCAACAATTTATTTTCCGTTGATTGTTCACGAAGCTTTGCTTGTAGAACCGACTGAAACTGAAACATTGGAAAGTCTGGATGCCTTTGCAGATGCCTTAATTCAAATTGCTCAAGAAGCCGAAACAAATCCTGAATTAGTAAAGGATTCACCAATTAAAACTCCCGTAAAAAGATTGGATGATGCTTTAGCCGCAAGGAATCTGGATATTCGCTGGAGTTGAAATAATTCTAAAGAACTAAAGTACTTTTTGGTAATTTAGTTTTTCAAGAGTTTAGCTTGTTCGGTGTTCCGACTATTCTGACTCACATCATTCAGAGTTCATTGGGAGGAGGATTAAAAAATTAATGATATTTTCGAATATTAAATAAGGAAATAATAAAATGCAGATAGGAATTGTAGGATTACCTTACTCAGGCAAAACAACTTTTTTTCAGACTTTAACTGAAACACATCTGGATACCAATGCACTTCAAAAAAGAGATGCAAATATTGCTGTCGTTAAAGTAATTGATGACAGATTAGATAAGCTGACAGCAATTTTTAACCCAAAGAAAAAAATAAATGCTACTATTGAAATTGTTGATATGGTGGGTTTACAAAAAGGAGACCACAGCTCTCAAAGTTTCACAGCCAACTTTCTTTCAAAAGTTAAAACCAATGATGCAATTATTCACGTTGTCCGTGGATTTTCTGATGACAGTATTTCTCATGTTGACGGTAGCATTGATATTTTGCGTGACATTAAAACTCTTGAAGAAGAATTTTTCCTGGCAGATATGTCGTTCATCGAAAACCGTCTAGAAAAGCTCGAAAAAGAAGCTTTGAAACCAAAGAACAAAGAACTTGCTCTTAAAGAAAAAGAGGTGATGCTTAAGTGGAATAAGTCCTTACAAAATGAAATTCCTCTTCGGGATATTGAAATGACAGAAGATGAACTGAAATATGTAAAAAACTATCAACCCCTTTCTGCAAAGCCCTTGCTTCTGGCTATCAATCTTGACGAAAAGGATATTAACAACTCAGATGCTATTGTCAAATCAATCAGTGAAAAAATTACAGGAAAAAATATTCGTATCGAACCTTTTTATGTAAAAATCGAGATGGAACTCGTAGCACTTAATGATGAAGAAAAGCAAATGTTTATGGAAGAGTACGGAATCAAAGAATCAGCTTTAGCCAGATTGATTAGAAGTGCTTATTCCTTACTTGGATTACAATCTTTCTTCACTGTAGGCGAAGATGAATGCCGTGCATGGACAATCAATAAAGGAGACAACGCACAAGCTGCAGCAGGAACAATTCATACGGACTTCTTTAATAAATTTATTCGTGCTGAAGTTGTATCCTACAATGACTTCATTAAATATGAAACTTTTGCAAAATGCAAAGAAAATGCCGTGTTCCGTCTTGAAGGAAAAGAATATATAGTTAATGATGGTGATATATTACACGTCCGTCATGGTTGATCTTGAAGTATTCGTAATTCGTAATTCGTAATTAATTTATCATCCCATTTGATTTCTTTTTGCAATAAATTCCTTCATTGCCTTGTCAAATGGTTCCGAAGTTGAAATCAAATTATAATCAATATTGGCATTCCTGCATGCTTTTTTAATGCCTGAAATAAACTCTTTCATTGTTTGGGCATAAGCTTTTTGTATCTGATAGGGTTGTGTAGTAATCTCATCTCCAAGTTCGATGTCTTTGAAAACTGCATCCCTGCCAAATTTAAAATCTATTTCCCTTGGGTCCAGGATTTGAAAAACAAGAACCTCATGCTTCTTATGGCGGAAATGCTGTAATGCAGAAATTATAGACTGCATATCATCAAAAAAATCACTGATAATAACAACAAGCCCGCGTCTTCTGATTCTTTCGGCAAGTAAATCCAATGCCTGAGATGTACCTGTCTGATTGGCAGGTTTAGTAGAATCAATCATTCTTAAAATATTGTGAATTTGTGACTGCCTCGAGCTTGCCGGAATAAAAGTTTTTATTTCAGTATCGTACAATGCCAATCCTACAGCATCTCTTTGTTTAATTAATAAGTAAGATAATGCCGCTGCAAGATATGAAGCATATTCAAATTTTGTAATATTACCATTCGATGCGAATTTCATAGAAGCACTCGCATCAACAGCAATCATACTCCTTAAATTTGTTTCTTCTTCAAATTGTTTAACGTAATATTTATCTGTTCTTCCAAATACTTTCCAGTCAATATGACGAAATTCGTCACCTGAACGGTACTGCCTGTGTTCTGCAAACTCAACACTAAATCCATGATATGGAGAACGATGCAACCCAGTTATGAATCCTTCAACAACTAATCTTGCTTTTAGTTCTATATTAGCTAATTTTGCTACAGTGCCGGGTTCGAGAAATCTTCTGTAATCGTTCATTTTCTTGTTGTCCGTTTAATTTTGCCAGTTGTCCGCTTTTCGACAGTGGTCTCTTTAGAAAAAACATAAGGTAATGCCTCATCAATATGTTTAACTGGAATTACTTCCATTCCATCCTTTATTTCAGGTCTGATATCTTCAATATCCCTTCTATTGTCAAAAGGAATTATTACTTTGCTAATTCCTATTCTTCTTGCGGCGAGTAATTTCTCATTAAGTCCGCCTATTGGAAGAATATTTCCCCTCAAAGTGATTTCTCCTGTCATTGCAACATCTCCTTTGATTGCTTTCCCCGATGCTGCTGAAATCAATGCCATTGCAATTGTAATCCCTGCCGATGGACCATCCTTTGGTATAGCCCCTTCGGGAACATGAATGTGAATCTCTTTTTTATGGTAAAAATTTTCATTCAAATTCAAGGATTTGTAATTAGCCCTGACAAATGACAATGCCGCCTTTGCAGATTCCTGCATAACATCACCAAGCTTTCCCGTTAAAGTCAGCTTTTCAGAACCAGGCATTATTGTTACCTCAACCGGAAGTGTATCGCCACCGACACTTGTCCATGCAAGACCTGTGGCAACTCCGACCTTATCTTGAAGCTCATCTTTTCTCGATTTAAATTTAGGTGCCTTCAGGTAAGTTTCAATTTTTTTATCGTCAATTGAAAACTTCTTTTTTTCGATTACTTTTTTAAATTCCGGATTGTCTTTTAAAATTGTACGAACTTTCTGCTCATCGTTTGCATCAGCATGGTTATTTATTTTTGACATATCAAACCCTGTAATTATTTCCTTTGCAAGTTTTCTGAAAATCGAAGCAATTTCTCTCTCAAGATTTCTCACACCGGCTTCTTGTGTATATTCTCTCGCCAGCTTCAAAATGGATTTATCAGGAAATAAAATATTAAAATCAGTCAGCCCCATTTCTTCTTTCAATCGGGGAATGATATGACGCTTAGCAATTTCAATTTTATCAGGGTCAAGGTAACTGCTCAGTTCAATTATCTCCATTCTATCCTGCAAAGGCAATGGGATATTATACCGAACATTAGCTGTTGTAATAAATAACACATTCGACAAATCATAATCTACCTCGATGTAATGGTCGTTGAATGCTATATTTTGTTCAGGGTCGAGTACTTCCAGTAATGCAGAAGAAGGGTCTCCCCGAAAATCCATTGACATTTTATCCACTTCATCAAGCAATATTACAGGATTTATCGTACCGGCTTTCTTCATTGATTGAATTATTTTTCCGGGTAATGCTCCCACATAAGTACGGCGGTGTCCCCTTATCTCTGCTTCATCTCGGATGCCTCCAAGGGAAAATCTGATAAATTTGCGACCCAATGCTCTTGCAATGGATTTTGCAAGTGATGTCTTACCTACTCCCGGAGGACCAACAAAACAAAGAATTTGTTTTTTAAGCGAGCCAACAAGATTTAATATCGCAATAAATTCTAAAATCCTTTCTTTTGGCTTCTCAAGATTATAATGGTCTTCATCCAAAATTTTCTTTACATGCTCTATATCCAAATCGTCATCAGTTTTTTTAAACCATGGTAATTGAGTTAAAAATTCAAGATAAGTGCGATTAACCGAATAATCAGGCGACATACTTGGAGTTTTTTTCAATTTTTCGAATTCCTCATCGGCTTTTTCTCTTGCATGTTTTGGCATCCCCGATTTTTCGATTGCTTCTTTTAGAGATGTAAGTTCAGGACTGACTTCATCCTCTTCCTCAAGCTCTTTTTGCAAAGCACGGATTTGTTCCTGAATGTAATATTTCTTTTGTGATTTGTTTATTGAATTATTGACTTTTTCACCGATTTCTTCCTGCATTTTTAACATTCCGATTTCCGTATTTAAAATCTGTGACAATTCAAAATATTGTTTCTTTAGCGTCTTGCTGTCAAGTATTTTTTGTTTGATGTCAACCTTGACACTTGTATTAGCCGCCGCAAAAAATAATTTACGCACAGGGTCATCTATATTTTCATAAGCATGTATAATATCCGGTGGCAGATTGTGATTTATCTTCACATACTCTGAGAAAAGGTCACTTGCTTTTCGCATATGTGCATTTAATTCCTTGTCATTTTCTTTGTAGTCGGCATGTATCTGTTTGTATTCTGCCAATAAATAGTCAAGACCTTCAATCGGCTTAACAATCCTTGCCTGAAAAAGACCTTCAACTAAAACTTTCAATAAATTATTTGGTAATTTTAAAATCTGTATAATTTTTGCAACAGTGCCATGCATGTAAATATCTTTAAAAGTAGGGTCTTCGGTTACGGGATTTTTCTGAGCCGCCACAAAAATAAATTTATCTTTTTCTACTGCCTCTGCGACCGCACGCAAAGAAGATGTTCTCCCTATTAATACAGGAAAAATCATATAAGGGAAAATAACGATATCACGCAACGGCAATATAGTCATTTCCTTCGGCAATGAACCTTTTTTATCTTTTGGACTGTCAAATATTTCAATTATGTCTTTCTTATCAATCATCACAAATTCCTTAAACTTCATTTCTAATTTTACGAACTGTATCAATGAAGTATAAAATTAAGAATTATTTTTTCTAACTGAATTATTCTATTGATAAAACACATATTAATACTCAATATTATTTAGTTAGCTTTTTCAAAAAGTACCTTTTCTTTTAAGAAATAATATAATTTTTGCTCAATGATTTAAATTTGCTTAATTTAGAAATTAATTTGTTAATTATGGAGGTAAGATATGGGTAGATTTTATTACTTTGTAATTTTAATTTTATCGGTAGCAATTGTTACCGTTTATTCTCAGGTTAATTCCGGTGAAGGAATCATTTCTGTCAAAATGGCAAGTGTTTATTCAAAACCGGATACCAAATCGAAAAAACTTCGTTCCCTTTCGCAAAATATTCAGATTAAAATTTTGAAAATACAAGGCGATTGGTATTATATTGAAGCACAGGGAAAAGAGGGCTGGACAGAGAAATCAAATATTAAATTGATTTTCCGCACTGAAGAAGACAAAACCGAAAGTCAGCTTAAGGAAAAACCTGCTGAGCAGAAAAAAACAGAAACTATAAAAACTGAACCAGCTCCAAAAGTTGTAGCATCGAAACGAAAAGATGAATCAAAATCATATTTTTCTCAATCAAGTTATTTTTCACCCTATACCTTCGGTATCAAAGCCGGTATTAATAATGCTCAGGTTGTAGGTAATGATGTTCCTGACAACGCAGACAGCCGAATGGGCTTTTGTGCCGGTGGATTCTTCATATATAGACTTTACAAAGGACTTGGGCTTCAGGGCGAAATACTTTACAATCAAAAAGGATATATTCAGGGTGATTCAACTTCAAAGATTGATTATATTTCTCTTCCAATTCTTTTACGTTATACACTCGAATTAGGAAACATAAATCCGTTCATTAATGCAGGGATTGAATTGTCTTATAACACAAATAAAGGATTGGTTACACCTGATGAAACTTATGTTTATGATGATATTAATGAATTCGATTCCGGTCTTGCTTTTGGGGGAGGTATCGGTTACAACTTAACAGGAATTTCATCGCTGATACTCGACATACGGTATATAATGGGAATGTCAACTATACATGATAAATCAGTTCATGATGTTGAGGAGTTGGACATTAAAAACAATGTTCTTTCAATTACAATTGGCTATACATTTTAATAATAAATTTAGGAGTAAATAATGAAATACTTAAAACCTTTTTTACTTGGCTTATTCATTACTGCACTTTTTCATTTACTGCAGGTTATGAATTGCGATGACGGTTCTTCTGTTTCTTTGCAAGGCAACAACGGTGTTGACGGAGTTGATATGCAAAAAATCATTGCAGGTGGCAATGCTATTGAAAAAGCATTCGCATCGGGCGATTACAAAGAAGTTGAAGCAATTCTTACCGAGGATGCAAAAGAAATGTACAAAGATGTATTGCCAACTCTATCAAGTGAAGATATGAAAAAATTTGCACAAGACTTTAAAAAAAGACAATTGGGTGCTTATGGCTCTATGCTTGCTGAATACGGCTTCCCGTTTCAGGAAACGACTTATATAGTTAGGTTAACGCTTCAAACAGATGGTACCTATAAATTATCAAAATTCTAGGAAGGTGATGAAATGAAATTAAAAAATATTATTATGTTTTTGGTGGGTGTAGCAGTATATTTTATACTTGCTATGGTTGTTAAAAGCTGGGATAACCGTGATATGCATCTTTATTTGAATGAATTTATGATGCAAAAATTCCTTTCGAAGGTAAATGATTTTGACGACCTTGCCGGTTACGAATTTGATTTTTCAGTAAAACTCAAAGGTGAAGCAATAATAAAAAGCGATTTGGAAGTAAGAATTTCAGGTGATCAGGAAAAAACGGTTCTCGATTGGGTTATTCACGGAGGATATTCCTGTGACGAACCCGAAGCTTATCAGGCACTAAGGCATTTCTATGACCCCACCGGAATTGACGGCGGGAAAAAATATTTAACAGATATTAATTACGAAAAGCTTGTTTCTCTCTTTAGTGGCGGCAATCCTCTAATTGATGCTGTCGAATGGGCTTTGGAAGACAAAGGTGAAATTACAAGCGGCATTGACCAAATTCCCCAAAACTATTCGTGGAAAGACGGAAAGTTTTATTTGCACAAAGCATTTCAGGAAAAAGACGAAACAGCACGGAATAAATACATGGCATTAGCTTGGCGCAGTTTGGGCGAAGTGCTCCATCTTTACGGCGATATGGGACTGCCCTGCCATGTCCGCAACGACGGTCATGCACCATACTTTGCCACAGACAAATGGTACGGGAAACCAATAGAATGGCTTGATAAAATAACCGGTGTTTGGGGAGAACCTGACCCTGTAGAGGATTTTATCCGTTCAAAAGTTTTCACACGTGGGACTCCTTGTAATATGGTTGTCGAGCAAATTTCCAAAGAAACATCAGCAAGGGATATATTTGTTACAATGGCGACCTTTACAAATTCATTTTTTCCTTCTGAACATACACTGACCGGTATAGGCAGAAGCGGTTTGCCAATCCCTCCGAAAATAAGGGCAAATAATCCTTATCCATCTCCTTTTGTTCAGGAATCCGGCAGTGGTTGGAGTTACGACAAGAAAAATTATACTTATATTTATGATGTTTATGGGACACCGGTAAAAATGTGCAAGGATTGGTTCTGGTTTGACCACCCGACTTCTTTCAGAGGCAAGTACTTGACTATTGACAACGATTGTGCAACTTCACAAGCTTCGGTTTTATTGCCAACGGTTATTAATACAGGTCCATACTTAATTAAGAACTTTTTTCCTGAGATTGAAATAAATGTTGAAACTGTAATTGAGCCAATAACCAGAGAAATTATTGTTACTGTGAAGCATACTCCGAATGATGAGTATAAATCAGAAATTAAATACAATGGAAAAATCGAAGTTTTTCTTAAATCTAAGACATTGAATAAGACAATAAAATACACGGAAAATGCTGTGGATGGTGTTTTGAAACTCACTGATGCTGCTTTAAACGAAGGTGATGTTATCGTAGCCCGTCTTGTTTGCGGAGGCATAATAATTAATTCGGAGAAGTCTGAATATGAGATGAGAATAATCAGGGAAACTGGTGAACTAACTCCTGACCCGAACGACATCGAGATCACAGTGCCGAGTTCTGCAAAATTCGGTGAAGACTTTCATATCGAAGGCAAATGGGGACAAAATGTTCCGCTTTATCCCGACGCAACTTACAGCATAATTGCCGGTTGGGTAACGGACACAACACAGTTGTGGAGTTTAGGCAGTTTTGATGAGATATTTTATCAGCCGGGACCATCTCCACATCATTTTTTCAGATTGGACGTACCTGTGCCACAAAAATCGGGAGCAAAGTATTTTAAATTGCAAATGTCGCTCAAAGCATCAATGGAAGATGCAAGATACTGGCTTCAAGGAAGGATTTACAAGATACCGGTAAAATAATTTTATATCAACATGTCGGATTTCATTAGCCACGACTTTCGTCGTGGCTAATTTATTATTAACAACCATTAACCTATAACGAAACTTTAAAAAACAAAAAAAAATCGTATTTTGCATTTTTCTAAGGTAAGATTCTTGTAATCCTTACTTTAATTATTTATTATACTGGATTTTTAATGAAAAGAACTCTGATTACTTCTGCGTTACCATACGCAAACGGATATATACATTTGGGACATTGTGCCGGAGCTTATTTACCGGCTGATATTTATGCAAGGTATCTTCGCCTAAAAGGTGAAGAGGTTTTGTATATTTGCGGCTCTGACGAACATGGTGTTGCTATTACCATTGCCGCCGATAAAGAAAAGGTAAAACCACAGGATATTATTGATAAATACCACTATGCAAATAAAAATGCTTTTGAAAAATTCGGAATGACGTTCGATAATTATTCCCGTACTTCCATTCCCGAACATCATGAAACTTCGAAAGAATTTTTCAAAGACTTCTTGGAAAATGATTTGCTCTCAGAAAGAGAAGAAGAACAGTTTTACGATGAAAAAGCAAAGATGTTTTTGCCTGACAGGTATGTCGAAGGCATTTGCCCTAACTGTGGAATAGAAAAAGCCCGTGGCGATCAGTGTGATAGTTGCGGTGCATACTATGACCAGCTTGAACTTAAAAATCCTGTAAGTTTGGTAAGCGGTGAAAAACCGATAGTGAAGAAAACGACTCATTGGTACATGCGTTTCAATAAATATCAACAATTTCTCGAAGAATATATCGAAAGCCACAGCCATGATTGGAAGGATAACGTTTTACAGCAAACCCGTAGCTGGTTAAAGCAGGGTTTGAACGAAAGAGCTATAACAAGGGATTTGGATTGGGGCGTTAAAATCAGCGATATTCCCGGAATACCAAAAGAAAAAGCTGAAGGCAAGGCACTATATGTTTGGTTCGAAGCGGTGCTTGGATATATCTCGGCTACCAAGCAGTGGGCTATA
>CAZEHW010000013.1:0-17965 GCA_964511865.1 uncultured Hyphomicrobiales bacterium
CCTATATCATAGCTGATAGCATAAGAATAAAAGATTAATATTTCCCTGATTTTCTTGTATTGTTTTGATTTTAGTTTAATTTGGCAGTTATTGTTGATATTTTCAACAGAGAAATATAAGTCATTGAACTGTGCCCAAAGGTCTTTAATTACTTTTCTTCGTGCTTTAGGAATAGGATTGTATGTTAATGAATCCATCGGGATGAAATATTTTTCAATATATTTCTTTAAGCTGTCAGCCTTATTATCTAAAATTATAAGCTGGAGCATAATATTCTGAATACTTTTTTCAGAATCATCAGAATTAATGATATCCTTAGCTGTCAAGGAAACATGTGAAGAAACAAATAATATTATAATTACAAATATTTTTTTCATTTGAGAACTTCCTTTAAGTACCTTTTCTTCATATATAAATTAGTCAAAAGAGAATTTTACTAATTTACTAAAATTGGAGTAAATAAAAAGCGGGATATTTGAATAATTTTATATTTATTTTGGAATTTTGAAAAACTCACTTGTTTGACATAGCATTTTTTTGCATATTTGTTCTTGTTAATTTAATTTTTTTATAGAGGAAAATAGAATGTCAAGTGATTATGCAAATGCTTTTCAGGATTTCCAGGTTTTCGGCGAATTTGGAGGTATTAATCCGTCAATAACTGATTCATCAACTTTTACATTTATGCACCCTGCAACGATGGAAAAAGTGTTTCAGGAAGAGATGCAGGGATGTTTTCTTTATTCACGGCACCTGAACCCGGCAAATGAAAATCTTTCTAAAGCACTGGCTTTATTGGAAGGAACAGAAGATGCGTTGGTGACAGGTTCGGGGATGGGTGCAATAAGTACAACACTGTTGCAATTATGTAAAATGGGAGATGAAATAATATCGCACCGAGTTACTTATGGAGGGACTTATGCTCTATTAAAGAACTTCTTTCCACGATTGGGTATTAATACTCATTTTGTCAACATATTGGATTTGAAAGCAGTCGAGGAAAAAATCAATAAGAAAACAAAAGTAATTTATTGTGAGTCTTTGAGCAATCCGATGCTTGAACTGCCTGATTTGGCAGAGTTGAGAAAATTAGCTGATAAATATAATTTAAAACTGATTGTCGACAATACATTTACACCTTATTGTATCAATCCATATAAGCTGGGTGCCCATATTGTAGTGCATAGCTTAACGAAGTATATTAACGGAGCAAGTGATGCACTCGGAGGATGTGTTTGTGGTCCACATGAATTTATTAGTTCGATGAAAAGCGTGAATGACGGAGCGGCTATGCTCATAGGACCGGTACTGGACAGCTTAAGGTCTTCGAGTATTTTGAAAAACCTTAGAACACTTCATATCAGAATGCGTCAGCACAGTAAAAATGCATTGTTCATTGCAACTAATCTTGAGAAGATGGGAATTAAAGTTATATATCCGGGATTGGCGAGTCATCCACAATACGAGTTTGCATCAAAATTATTTAATCAGAATTTTGGCTACAGCGGAATGATTACGATTGATGCTGTAACTACAGAAAACGCAAATAACCTTCTTATCAAAATGCAGGAAGAAAAAATCGGATATTTTGCAGTAAGTTTGGGTTACTACAAAACGCTTTTCAGTTCTCCGGGAAGAAGCACATCATCGGAAATACCGGAAGATGAGCAAAAAGAAATGGGAATGACACCGGGATTAATCCGGTTCTCGATGGGATTGGATGATGACATAGAAAGAACGCTTGCAAGGATGGTAAAGTGTATGAAAGAAGTGGGGTGCTGTTTGTAATTAATAATTGCCAATTACTAATTACGAATGATAAATGACTGATATATATAGAAAGTGAATTATAAATTTCCATCATATATTGTTGATAAATACAAAGAATTGAAAACACCAATTCGGAATCGTCTAAAAGAATTTTCTTTGGTTCCGGAATCTGAGTATTTCTATGAGCTATGCTTTTGTATTTGTACTCCGCAATCGAGAGCAAGGAATGCTTTTCAGGTTGTTGAGAAGCTCAAAAAAGTTGATTTTTACAATAAACCTTTTAATCCGGTAAAGCTATTAAATCACAAAGACCATTATGTAAGATTCCATAATCAAAAAGCAAACAGACTGCAAAAACTTATTTCGACTTATCCGAAAGTTTTGGAGTTATTAAATTCAAATCTATCTTCGTTTGATAAGCGAAACGGGATTAAAGAACTTGTTGATGGTTTCGGATACAAGGAAGCATCCCATTTTTTGCGAAATATTGGTTATCGTGATTTGGCAGTACTTGACAGGCATATTCTAAAACATCTTGTGATTTGCAAAGCCCTCAAAGAAGTTCCAAAAGTCGGTTCTGCAAAACAATACTTTGAGGTTGAAAAGAAATTTCTGAAATTTGCACAAAATGTGGGAATACCAATAGATGAATTGGATTTATTATTTTGGAGTTATGAAACAGGTGAGATTTTAAAATGACAAAAATGTATGTAATATTTTCTGCTTTACTATTCTTCATTTCGGGGTGTGGAGTCGTAGAACATTTTGCAGGAGTTGGATTTGATGCTGAACAGTTCGCAAAAGCACGGCAGGTAAAAATACTTGAATTGAGATTGAAATCCGTTGAGGTATTAAGTAAAAGATTAGAATCAGGTACAACAATAATGGATACGGATATATCTGTTGTACTCGACGAGGAATTTTTAAACAGACTGCTCGAAAAATATCAAAATGTCAGTGGTAAGCTGGACGAAGCAACAGAATATACGATTAAAGATGTTAAAGCGAAGTTGACATCCGGTTCAACAATTGTATCCTTAGAGCTTATGGCACATAATACGGATCACAATATTGACATACAGCTAATGCTCGATTGTCTATTACAGATTGAATCAACAGGTAAAGAATTGGAAATTAAACTTGAGCCATTCAATATATCGCCTGTGCTTACCACAAGAGGCGTTTATACAGCCGCAAAAGATATAATAGACAAACTTATAAAATTGAATCTGGCTAATTTGAATAAAAATCTGCCACCATTACAAATTCCGGTAAACATTGAAAACCGGATACCAATTGAAGGTAGTAAAACAGATATTAAATCAAAGATAAATTTAACAATAATTAATCCTGACAGGTATGTGAAAATTAATCTCAAGATTAAAGAAATATTATTTTTTAAAGAGCAAATTCTGATTGGTCTTAATCTTAATAAAATAGAGGTAGAATAATGACACTTATAATTACTAATTACCAATTACTAATTACGAATTTTAAGGTAAATTTAATTTATTTTATTCTATTGGCAGGTCTTGTGTCTTGTTCTTCTATTGATTTGCCTACTGTTGAGGAATCTGATATAAGTATTGCTCAAAATACTATCAAACTTAATGAAATTGAAAAATTAATTGATTCAAAAACTACATTCTTACCAGAAGGAAGTAATATTGAAGTAACAATCAGAAAGGATATGATAAACAGGATATTGTCGGTTGTTTCGAGTAACCGGAAACTGGATTTATCAATTATTTTTCCTAAAACAAAAAATTTATTGAGGGAAGAAAAAAAAGTTTTGGGTATTGAATATACAAACTACGTTGATATTGACAAAGGTCAGGTTAATATGGATTTGAAGACATTGAAGTTTCAAAAAATGCAAAATGGGAAAATCGAAGCAACAATAGAAATAGAAGGAGAGGGCGAAATTTCACTATCGGGAAAGAATACAGGAATACCGGCATCCATAACAAGTGGAGTGAATCTTTATTTAAAAGATAATGTGGAATTTGAAATCGAAAATGCAGGTAATGGAAATATTGTCTTAAAACCATTGCCGAAAAAGCTGAAATTAAAGACAAAATTTTCAATAGCATTTTTAAAATGGAATATCCCTTGGAGAGAAGAAATCGAGCTTGAGTTTGACGATATTATATCTCCGATGCCTGTACCGATGTCATTAGCAACAGAGCTTGAACTTCCTATTCCAGCAAAATCAAAAAAACCGGGGCAGTTTGATTATGTTCCATATAAAGTAGAATTTAAAGATGTTCGAATCAATACTATTGGAGATAATTTAATTTGGAAGGCAAATATCAATATTATGAATAAAAAATAATTTATCACTCATTTTTGACAAGGAAATTTTGAGAATAGCCACTCTACAATCTCAAAAGGAATTGAAAATTCGATTGCAAATATTCTACATCTCTATAGCCAACACTATGTTAGTAAAATATGGTTAAGCAATTTTGTTAATACTGTCAGATTAGCTAAATTTGAAATTTCATAGTATGCAGACTGCATTTTGCAGTCACATATAATAAATTATTGAAAAATTGATTTTTTATATATATTATTTTTAAGGATAGTAAAATGAATGAAAAAAGAAGACCTTGGGCTGAACCTTATAAGATTAAAGTTGTGGAACCGTTGAAGATGACAACCAGAGAATACCGAGAAAAAGCCATTCAAGAAGCAGGTTATAATACTTTTCTTCTTAGGAGTGAAGATGTTTATATTGATTTGCTGACCGACAGTGGAACAAACGCAATGAGCGATTATCAATGGGCAGGAATGATGATGGGTGATGAAGCTTATGCCGGAAGTAACAATTATTATTATTTGGAAGATAATGTCAGGAAATATTACGGCTACAAATACCTTGTCCCGACACATCAGGGCAGAGGCGCAGAGCATATGCTCTCTCAGACTGTTATTAAAAAAGGTCAATATGTTGCAGGTAATATGTACTTTACAACAACACGGCTTCATCAGGAATTAGCGGGTGGTAAATTCGTTGACGTGATTATTGACGAAGCTCATGACCCCGATGCAATTCTTCCTTTCAAAGGTAACATTGATATAAACAAATTCGAAAAATTAATCAAGGAAAAAGGTGCTGAAAATATCGCTTATATTACAGTTGGAGCTCCTGTTAACATGGCAGGCGGACAACCCGTTTCAATGGAGAACATGAAACAGGTACATGCATTGGCTCGTAAAAACAATATAATGATTGTTTTGGATGCTACAAGAAACATGGAAAATGCTTACTTCATTCAGCAACGCGAAAAAGGTTACGAAAATAAAACCGTTGCAGAAATTCATAAAGAGTTTTGTTCGTTGTCAGATGCGGTTACTATGAGCGGCAAGAAAGATTTGCTTGTTAATATCGGTGGTTTTGTTGCTTGTAATGATTATGAATTATTCCAAAAACTTCGCAACATGGTTGTTGTTTATGAAGGTCTGCATACATACGGTGGTCTGGCAGGACGTGATATGGAAGCAATGGCTCGGGGAATGGAAGAAGCTTTGCAGGAAGAGAACATATCGTTCAGAGTGAAACAGGTAAAATATTTCAGCGATTTGCTCGAAGAGGAAAATATTCCAATCGTCAGACCTGCAGGTGGACATGCAATATTTTTAAATGCAAGAAAGTTTTATGACCATATACCTCAAGACCAATTTCCGGCACAAAAATTAGCTTCTGACCTTTATGTCAACTCAGGTGTAAGAGGCATGGAAAGAGGTGTTGTATCAGCAGGGAGAAATCCGGAGACCGGGGAGAATAATATGCCTAAATTGGAATTGGTTAGGTTGACATTTCCAAGAAGGGTTTATACTCAGGCACATTTGGATGTAGCGGCATATAGTGTAATCGAACTTTATCAGACAAGACATGAGGCAAAAGGTTTGAAGATGATTTATGAGCCGCCTTACTTAAGATTTTTCCAGGCAAGGTTTGAAGTTATTAAGTAGAAAGTTTATAAAGATGTTTTCGTTACGTCATTGTAAGTTTTGCAAATGATGAGTTTGCCTAAGAATTGAAATTAAATTATTTGCCGTAGGGGCACATTGCAATGTGCCCCTACAAGTTTAAAAGTATATTTTTCTATCCGACTATATGCAGACATTAATACTGAAAATAGAATATGACGGGACTGATTATGGCGGATGGCAAATCCAGCCAAATGCTCCTACTGTTCAGGAAGAAATTCAAAGAGCATATTTTTCGCTGACAGGTGAACAAATCAATTTGATTGGTGCAGGGAGAACTGATACAGGTGTGCATGCAAGAGGGATGGTCGCTCATGCTGTTTTGGAAAATGAGTTAAAAATACCACAGAAGAAAATTGTAAAAGCAATTAATGGGAATTTACCACTTGATATCAGAATCACTAATGCAGTTTTCACCGACAAGAAATTCAATGCACGTTTTGATGCTATTGCAAGGGAGTATTCTTATTCGATACATTTAAAAGAATCTCCTTTTTTGAACCGCTATTCAACTTATGTAAGATATAAGCTTGATATTGATAAATTATTTAGTTCGGCAAATGTATTCGTTGGAAAGCACAACTTCACGACATTTTCGAAATTAAACAACGATACAAAAAACTATGTTTGTACTGTCGGGAAATGCGAATGGGAGCGGATTTCCGATTATCAATATCTACTTCACATAAAAGCAGACAGATTTGTTTACGGCATGGTTCGTTCACTTGTCGGAGCAATGCTCGATGTTGCCCGCGGAAAAAGAAGTATTAAGGACATTACCGAAGCATTAGAGCAAAAGAACCGCGAATTAATCTCACCGATAGCAGAGCCGCAGGGGCTTGTTTTGGAGAAGATATATTATCCTAAAGAAATGGAATTCCTAAAATTACTATAATTTATTGAGCTATATTGCTGACAAGCAATATAGTTAGAAAAAATAAAATGCTTGCGTAAGTTTTTTTTTTTGTAAGTTAGACAATTGATTTAATGTAAGAAGTAATTATTTGCAATTTTTATTAATTGTTATGAAAAAACTTATTCTATTCTTCTTTTTCATTTACACTTTCTCCTGTTTAGCAAATGAACAGGACACAATCGAAAATTTCAAAAAAGATTCTGCTGTTCAAATTCATACACCAACTGTTATTTACTCACTTGGTCTTGGTATTCAGGGACTTGGAGTTATCAATTTGAAAGAAACTTTTCAGGGAAGAAATATCACTGGATATCTGTCAACAGAATTTCCAATATGGAACAATGGCAGACTCGGTGCCGAATTTGGCATTTTGCTTTGGAAGCATAGTGAAAAGGAGTTGATTAGCCATCATTTTCCTACAAATTTTTTATTTGATGAAGGTGCTTTGTTATTTACTTCAATATTGAATTATTACTCTCAACCATATGGGAGCAGGATTCGTCCAAAAATATTTCTTGGGTTCATTAACTTGCTACCACTAGATAATATTGTAGGTTTAGGATTAGATTACAAAATGTCAGAAATGTTTTATTTGCAGATATCTTTGGCTTATATTTATCGTTCAGATTTTGGTATGAACATAGCTGGTCCAACACAAGCTCATCCTGATAAGTCAACATTACTAATGGTTTCTTTAAGGTATTAATAACAAGATGTTTAATATTTATGAACAAAATAATATATTATATATTTTACAAAATTTTAAATGGTGAAATTATGAAAAAGATAATTTTATTTCTAATCAGCTTAATTACTTTAATTGGCTGTAACGAATCAACAACACCTGATAATACAGGTAAAAATTATAGGATGGTGAAATGGTGGGGTTATTTCTATGAAAATGGCTCTTATGGAAATAAAATACTTGCCAAGGTTGAACATTATTCAAATAACTTAATCGTACAATGTGATTTGTACAATATGTTTGGTGATATAGTTGGTGCCGAAACTTACGAGTATGATGATGATAATTATCTCACAAAAATGTCTGCTGTTTATGAAGATAATCTATACGACGATTATTATATTTCATACACCTATGAAAGCAGTAGATTAATCTTTAAAACACGATACAACGATAAAAATAAAAAATGGGAAGAATCCGAATATATTTATAATGAACAAGATAAAATTATTACTGAACTTTATACCGCTTATTGGGGTATCATGAAAGAAGATTCTATAATATATTTTTATGATACATCTGGAAATTTAATTAAAAAGGAGTTTTGGGATGCCGGAGAGGAACCATTTGAAATTAATGAATTCATATACAACAGTAAAAACCAACTTATTGAATTTATATTAAAAACAAATATGGGTGATGTTGTAAAAGAAGTTAACTCTTATAACTCATCGGGCTTACTAATAGAAAAAATTCATTATCAAGATGGAGAGATTACCGGTAAATTTGTTTATGAATATATTTATTAAATAAATTAACAGGAGATATTAATATTATGAAAAAGACAATTTTATTTCTAATCAGCTTAATTATTCTAATTGGCTGTAACGAATCAACGACACCTGATAATACCGGAAAAAATTACAAGATGGTGAAGGGTTGGATATATTTTTACCAAAACGGTTCTTATGGTGAAAAAAGACTTTGGCATATCGAGGAATATATTGACGGCTTAAAAACCAAATTCGAACAGTATGGTAACGATATTATAGTTGCAAAATGGACTTATGAATATGATGAAAATAAAAACCTTGTAAAAAGCACTCTCGACAACACAGATCCCGAAAGCATTGATACTTACACAATCTATACTTATGAAAATGGAAAATTAACGGCTGAAACTGAATATGACTTTGACAGTGAACTGTCGAGGGAATCAGTGTATGAATATGATTCAAAAGGAAAAATCAGTAAAGTCAATCACAAGAATTATTATTTCGGACCGGACAATCCTGAGGAAAGCTGTGATATATATACTTATGATTCTAATGGCAATCTGATTAAAAAAGTAAAATTGCTAGATTGTGATGAATTCAGGTCAACTCAGATTGAAGAATGGAAATATGACAGTTCTAACAGGATTATTGAATACAACATGGATGATGATTATCAATCATATAAAGAGATGTGGTCGTACAACTCCGGTGGTTTGGTTTCTGAAAAAATCCTTTATATTGATGGAGAGATAATGAGCAAGTTGGTATTGGAATATATTTATTGAAGAGAAAATACTGTAATAATTTACATAAATAATTTAATCATTCAGTGATATTTTTTTTGTACTCCGTCAGGAGATAAATTATGTATCAACCGACAAAAACGTACTATTCATATCCCTGCCGGATATTAAGCGGTTGAGTTTTTCCGATTGTTGCATTACATTGCCGGTTCATAGCAAGAGATAATATCGCATAGCGATTATATGTTGGTAACACATAAAAACTTGTTAGAGGGATTATCCCGTCAGGGATTATATGTTAATTACATCATCGAAAATATATTTAGGTTCATATTCCACACCAAATTTTTCTAATAGTTCAATATATTCTTGTCTGAAAGACTTTTTCGAATGATGCTTTTCCTGATTCTGAATGTATTTATAAACTTTATCAACTTGTGATTTTGAATATGAAAAAGCACCATATCCTGGTTGCCATTCGAACTTTCCTGTAACCCAATTATTTTTGTTAATATATAAAGATGAAACTCTTTTCACTTCTTTCATTATCGAAGAAAGAGATTCTTCAGGATTTAATCCAATAAGAATATGAATATGGTTTGATGTTCCATTGATAATGTAAAGCTTATGACCTTTGTTTTTTATTATTCCGGTTATATATTTGTTTAGTTCTTCCTTTCTGTTGGAGGGTATTAAATTATACCGCCCTTTTACTACAAAGACTGCATGTATGAATATTTGAGTATATGTGTTTGCCATAATTTTTTTTTCTTAAGTTAATAATAACTTCACAAAATTAAAAATTAATATTTCTTTGTCCAACATATAATCCCTATCGGGATAATCTCTAATCGCAGTTTACTGCATTACCAACATATAATCCCTGACGAGATAATCTCCCTTCGCAGTTTACGGTGTTACCAACCTATAATCCCTCCGGGATAATTATCTTTAGAAATTTATGGAGTTACTAAATTATAATCCAAATGAATTAAACTATTTTGAGGTAAACAAAAATCCATTTTTCCGGTAAGAAGAAAAAAACAATTTTATTTCTATAAATAACAAAATCCAACCTGTTCGTCTTTTTAATATTAATGATGAACAATTTTGTAAATGAAAATATCTTTTTTAAATATTGGATGCAAGTTGAATTTTGCAGAGATGTCGGAAATTCAAAAGCAATTTGATGAAGCCGGCTTTGAGGTAGTTGAATTCAAAGATAAAGCTGATGTGGTTTTAATTAATACATGTACAGTAACCAATAATGCCGATGCGGACAGCCGGAAATATATCAGGAAAGCGATAAGGAATAATCCGGATGCATTTATTGGTGTGATGGGTTGTTACTCGCAATTGAAGCCCGATGAAGTAATAAATATCGAAGGTGTTGATGCTGTTTTCGGTACGAATAATAAATTCGATATTAAGGAATTAATCGGGAAATTTGAAAAAAAGACTAAAACTGAAATCTTTATTCCAAATCTTGAAGCAGTCCCCTTTCACTTCGCATCATCGGTTGATAATGAAAGCAGAACAAGGATAGTTATCAAAATTCAGGATGGATGTGATTATGTCTGTACGTATTGTGCTGTACCTTATGCAAGGGGAAAAAGCAGGTCTATGGATTTCAGCGAGCTTGAAAATAAGTTTTCTGAACTTAATAAAAAGGATTTTTACGAAGTTGTGCTGTCAGGTATAAACCTCGGAGAATATAAATCCCAAAATGGAGAACGATTTGTTGATGTTGTGAAGTTAATAGCAAATTCGGATTATAAATTCAGGGCAAGGATTTCTTCGGTTGAGCCAAATCTTGTTAGCGATGAAATAATAAGTATGGTTAATGATTCAGAAAGGCTTTGCAGGCATTTTCATATTCCTTTGCAAAGCGGTTCACAGGAAATATTACAATTAATGAAAAGACGATATAAAGTATCGGATTTTGAGAAACTTGTTCATAAAATAAAAACTGTTAATGAAGATTTTTGCATTGGAGTTGATGTAATAGTAGGTTTCCCGGGAGAAACCGATGAGCATTTTCAAGAGACTTACGAACTTATTGGAAGTTTGCCTGTTTCGTATCTTCATGTTTTTACATACTCTGAAAGAGATGTTACTCCTGCTTCAAAATATGAGAATAAAGTTCCTGTTGCTGTAAGAAAAGAAAGGACAAAAGTCCTGAGAGAACTATCGGAAAGTAAACGAAAGGAATTTTATAGTTCTCAAATCGGAAAAGTTCAAACATTAATTCCTGAAAAGGACTATGAGCAGAATGGTAATCTTTATGAAGAAGGTTTTACGGATAATTATGTGAGAGTGAAATATCAGGTTAAATCACATTCGGAAGAGCCGAAGAGAGTGAATATAGAGGGATTTGACGGGAAGAAAATGCCGGGAAAATTAATTTAATTATAAACTCTTTATTACATGCTTGACGACACCCTGAATTTCAAATTCCCAGAAAGGGAGAATTTCAATAGGCAGAAAACGTTTGTTAGCTGAAAATAGGTAAACTGTCCCTTCGATTATTCTTAATGTTTTTACAGCCATTTCGCCATTGAGAGCGGCAATTACGACTTTGCCGTCAGATGGCTTTTCATCTTGATTGACAACAAGAATATCTCCTTCGTAGATATTTTCATTTACCATGCTATCGCCGGCTACGCGTACCAAATAGGTCTTTTCTGGCTCACTTATTAAAAATTTGCTGAGATTAAATGAATCTAACTCTATATTCTTTTTTTCAGCAAGCCCAAGAGAAGAAGCACCTTAGAAAAGCGGTGCTTCGAAGCTGTAGTTCGACTTCAGATTATATTTTTTCTCGACTTTCAAATTTCAGGTTAATCAAATGAATGAATTACTTTTGTAACGACACCTAATATTTTAAACTCCAGATAAGGTGGAATTTCCAGAGGAAGAAACTGATGGTTAGACGATTGCAGATAAATTGTACCATCGAGATTACGATATATTTTAATCGTCATTCCGTCGTTGCCAAGAGCAATTATAACCATCCCATCCTTTGGGTTGAGAGAAGTATCAAACACAATAATATCATTATTCATTATACCTATCTGAGAAAATGATTCTCCCTGAACCCGAGCAAAAAAAGAAGTAGCCGGATGTTCAATCAGGTATTCATTTATATCAACCATTTCATCAATTTTTCCTTCTACAGCTACAGGCAATCCCGCAGAAACAGACATTGAATAGATTGGTATCTTAGCACCGGTTGATGGTTCAATAGTATAGATTTCTTTTATTTCCATTTGTTCCCCCAAAAAATTAGAAATATATTTTTAATTAAATAAAACACACAGAGAAAATTCCGGTTAATTCAATAGAATTTCTCTTGATTTAATAAAAAATCTGATTTTTAATAATATGCTGCACGGCTAATTTATAATAAAATTAGGTTTTATCCTAACAATATTTTTTATTTTATTGAATTGACTGAATTAAAAGCTCATTCAGCTTTTTTTCCTGACCCTGGTAATAAACATTCTGATAGACAGCCAATGCTTGAGGGCAATCATGATTTTGTGAATACCGGAGACTTTAATTTTCTTTTCAAATATGTTAAAATCCTTAAGTTCGATTTTTTCTAACAATCTGAAATAAATGGAATCCATAATTTCAGCGGCAAAAATTGTAATTCTCTCGTCAGGGCTTAAGGATGTCCTTGCTTTGTGGAAATATTCGCGTGCTCTTGAAGCTTCAAATCGCATCAATTCAACAAACTTATCATTGTAAGTATCGTGGAGCAATTCTTCTTCGGAATAGTTAAACCTTTTTAAATCTTCCTGAGGTAAATAAATATACCCCCTGTCTTTATCAGTCTTGACATCTCTAAGAATGTTTGTTAATTGAAGAGCATAACCAAGATTAATAGCATATTTTTTAGTTTCTTCGTATTTGTGACCAAATATTTCAATACTTATCAGACCAACTACTCCTGCAACACCGTAGCAGTATTCTTTTAGTTCTTCGAAAGTTTCATATCTTGTTTTGACTAAGTCACGACGGCAACCATCAATCAACGTAAGAAAATACTGTTTGGGAATTGAAAACCTGTTAATGACAAGAATCAGAGGCATTATTATTGGGTTTTTATTTTTTCCTTTGTAGATTTCTTCAATTACGTTTTCCCACCATTGGAGTCTGTTCAATTTGATTTGTCTGATTTTTTCATCGTTATTGGGAGTGCTGTCAACGATATCGTCAATATAACTGCAAAATGTATAAATGGAGTTAATAGCCACCCTTTCGTCTTTTGGTAAAAGCGAAAAGGAATAGGAGAAATTAGATTTTTCCGTTACAGGAGGTTCTACCTTCTCATAATTTGCTAATTCTATGTGGCTTAATGTATCCATATTTTCTAAAACAATGAGCTAACCAGTATTTTAAAGAAATCAAATTTAGTATAAGCCGGACGCTGAACAAGAAGTTGAGTGTTCATTTTCCTGATTTTGTCCAGCATCTTTTCACCACCATTAATTGTGGCTTTTATTTCAATTTTAAGTCTAATAAATTTTAGAAACTTAATTAAATTCCTTCCATCTTCAAAGAATTTATAAGTATAATCAAATATTTCATGTAAACAATTTGATAAAATAAGTGAATTTTCATTAAGATACAAATTTTCTTTTGTCAGAGAATATTTTTGTAAAAGATTTTGTGGTATATAACATCTTTGATTTTTCAGGTCAACAGATAAATCCTGCCAGAAGTTAACTAACTGCAAACCCGTACAAATTGCATCCGAATACGGCTTTGTAGTATCGTTATATAAACCAAATATTCTGAGAACAAGTTCACCAATTGGGTTGGCTGAATATTGACAATAATCCTCAAGTTCGTCAAAATTTTGAGGTTGTTTGAAATTGATATCTCGCTTGAAAGCAGTCAGAAGTTTTAGAAATGGTTCTGCAGGAATATTTCTATCTTTCATGGTTTGAGCCAATGCCAAAAGAATAGGATTAGAGCCGGTTTCTGTACTTAAATTTTCAGAATTATTTTTTTCATTAATCTCCAAGTTTAAAATCAGTTGTTGAAGATTATCCAAATATTGAATTCTTTTTTCTGAATTTTCATCAGATTCATCGGCAATATCATCAGCAATACGGGCAAAAGCATAAACGCTGAAGAAATGCCTTCGAAATTTTTTTGGAATTAAAATGGAGCCAACAGGAAAATTTTCATAATGGCTTAGAGCAATTTTTTGGCAGAATGAATATGCTGATTGGATGGAGTCCACTGCAAAAACACCACCCGAGAAAGTAGTTAGTTCAACTAATTCATTTGCATTGATAATTTTCATTGTTATATTTTAAAAACAAAGGGCTTTACCGAATGATAATCAATAAAGCCCCGGATTTTTTAAAAATTAAATATTAATAATCTTTATAGAATTCATGCCTGAAATCTTCAATTATGGCATCTTCTTTAAGTTTAGTGAACCAAGCATAAAAAGCACGACTTCTTAAGTCTCTTTGGAGTTGAGTTTTATAAGAATAAACTTCGGCAACATTTCTTGCATTAGCCATTGACTTATTGTAAGGTTCAATGATGTAGTAACCTCTTGTTCCACGAACAGGAGCGGAAATTTTACCAGTCGGGAGTCTGTAAACTTCAGTAGCAAAGCCATAATCAATACCAATACCCGGTACATTTTCATCCATTTTGAAAGCATCGACAGTTCTGACTTGAATTGATGGGTCAAATTCAGTAGCGTGTTTTAAATGTTGAGCATTTTTAATTTTTGAGTATTGAGATTTAGCAATTTTTTCTAAAGCATCCAGTTTTCTTGAATGCATAATTTCATTTTTAATTTGCTCTTTTACTTCTTTAAAATCCTTAACTCCACCCTGTTTTGCATCAGTAACCTGTACGATAACAATACCATACTGGTCAAGTTCTAATGGTTCAAAAACGGTTCCGACAGAATTTTCAAAAGCCAAATAAGTAATATAATTAGAGCCCAAAATTGGTTGTTTACTTGTTACAAAGTTAGACATAGTAGCAACCAAATTCAATCTGGAAATTAAAGTATCAAATGGAGTGCCTTCGTTAGCCTGAGTTTGAATCGAATAAGCTTCCCTGAATAATTTATTTGTAGTGGAAGTCGAAATCGTTGGTTTAAGATTGATTTCGCTATATTTCACTTCCTCGGATTTTTTATCAACAATTTTAATAACATGATATCCGAACTGAGTTTCAACCGGACCGACGACATCGCCGACCTTAGCGGCGAAAGCGGCTTCTTCGAATTCTTTGATCATTCTGCCTTTACCAAAAAATCCAAGGTCTCCGCCTTTTTCGGCACTTCCTTTGTCTTCGGAAAGTTCAGTAGCCATTTTAGCGAAATCCTCACCTTTTTTTGCACGAGCTAAAAATTTAACTGCTTCTGCTTTGGCACTGTCTTTATTGTCATTGAACTTAACAAGAATATGACTAGCTTTAACCATCTCATTTTGACCGGAACGCCTGTC
Organism: uncultured Hyphomicrobiales bacterium; assembly: GCA_964511865.1. Lineage (GTDB taxonomy): Bacteria > Bacteroidota > Ignavibacteria > Kapaibacteriales > UBA2268 > ChocPot-Mid. The sequence goes on from CAZEHW010000013.1 coordinate 15,378, forward strand.
GTCCAAGCGGAAGAAGAATACTCCTTCGGGTCCAAGTGATATCGGACCAATAACGTCCATGGTTTTTAAAGAATCTAAAATTGGAGCTTTTGTCGGGTCTAAATCCGCTGACATGATGTATTCACTTGTATTGCCGCCATATTCGCTTAGCTTAACATCAAAGATACTATCTTTTTGTTCGGGTGTAGTTGCTAATTTTAAATCTTCTTCAATTTTAGAGATTCTTTTTAAAGCCCTTGCAGTATCATCATAAGAAGGTTGTAGTGGAAAATGTACGTATTTAACCCTTCTGACAGGTTTCTGCTCATAGTATTTTTTATTATCGTTATAGTAATCCATTAAATCCTTGTCAGAAATTTTTATTTCTTCGTCTCTAATACTATTTACATCAAAAAATAAGAAATCGGCTGAAATTGTAGAATTTTCTGCAATGAATCTTTCATTAACAAATTCAGGAGATAAAATAGATTCACCAGTGCTAACCAAGAATGTCATTGACTCTGAAAGTTTTTGTTCTCTTAGATAAGTTTCAACATTTAATAAGTCTTTCCTAAAGTTGCTGATTTGCTCCTGAATTTGCTCAGGCGAGTAAGAAGAGGCAAGGTAATTTGATAATTTATCAGGATTGGTAACGATATCAAGGTAAACAGCTCTATTGAAATTTCCTACTGAATCAGTAAAAGTTCTTTTTAAGAAATCAGGGGGATTTTCAATCATGATATCCCGAATTTCTTCGACAGAAACAAATATACCGGCTTTTTCGGCTTCCTGCTTTAAAAGTGCCTTCTCAATCATTTCATTCCAAATATCTGATCTGATTTGTCTTTCATCAATTTCCTGGTTTTCATCCTGAGAGTTTGTACGCATTTGTTCTATTCTCTCCTGAACAAGGGCGTTGAAATCTTTATAGAGAATATCCTCACCGTTGATAGTAGCAATAACAGCAGTCTGAGGGTTTTGACCTTTATTCGTTAAATTGCTAAAATCAATATCTGAAATTACCATAAATCCGATAAATATAACAGCAAACAAAGCCAGAGCATAAGGCGATGTTTTTCTAATTCTTTCCATTGTTCCCATTAGTTCTTAGACTCCCAATATTTTTAATTGTTTCTAACTTGTAAATAATTACAGAACTACAAAAATATTACTCTTTTAGCAATTTTCCAATTCTTTTTCGATGTAATCTCTATAATTACAAAATATTTAATATTTCAGAACGTTAAAACGATTATGTTATTTTTAATTTTATGGTATTTTAATGCAAATTGGTAAATTTCAAATAGATGTTATAGAAACGGGTATTTTTCATTTGGATGGCGGTGCTATGTTTGGTGTAATCCCTAAAAATTTATGGGGGAAAGCATATAGCATGGGCGATGAATTCAACCGAATACCACTCGAAGCAAGACTTATGTTGATTCGTTGGGACGATAAAATTGTTTTGGTTGATACGGGAAACGGCAGTAAACTTCATCCGAAAATTGCCGACAGGTATGGAATTGATTTGAGTAAATCAGCAGTCGGTTTACATTTAAAGCAGTTTAATATTCAACCGGAAGAAGTTACAGATGTTCTTTTGACTCATCTTCATTTTGACCACGCAGGTGGTGCTACCGTATTTGAAAATAAAGAAATAATACCAACATTTCCAAATGCAAAGTATTTTGTTCAAAAAGAACAATATAATTGGGGAATAAACCCTTCCGAAAAAGACAGAGCATCTTATTTCCCGGAGAATTATGTGCCTTTGAAAGAGATGGGTATGCTTGAGCTTATTGACGGAGATGGTGAAATCTATCCCGGAATTTCAATGATAAATGTCAGCGGGCATACAAAATCAATGCAATTAACAAAAGTTCAAGATGCAGGAAAAAGTGTTTTGTTTTGTGCTGATTTATCTCCAACAGCGGCTCATATTCCAATTCCCTATGTTATGGGATATGATAATGAACCACTTAAAACAATCGAGGAAAAAAAGATAATATTGCCAAGAGCTTATGAAGAAGGGACAATTCTTATCTATGAGCATGATGCTTTCCGACAGGCATCAAAAATTATAAGTAATGATAAGGGCTTTTTTGCCGGTGAAGATGTCGTTATAACAGAAACTGAAAAATAGCTAAATAATATGGAAAATATTGAACCGAAAAAATTTGATGAGATAGTCAAAGATGGCAAGACTTATGTTTATATATGTGATTCGGATGAAGCGAAAGAAGGTAAAGGATTGAGAATTGCGTTCGAGCAGGATGTTGATATGCAGTTCGCGGTTTTCAGAATTAAGAATAATCTGTATTGTGTTTCTAATATTTGCCCTCATCGCCATGCAACAAAGATTTTCGAGGGAATCATTAAAGGACTAACAGTAACCTGTCCTCTTCACGGGTGGACATATTCTTTAGTAACCGGTGAAAATACGAATACACATCAGGGGATTAAAAGACTGAATAAATATGAAATATTTGAAGAAGACGATAAGGTATTTATGGAAAAGCCAATTTTAAAAATACCGAAATGGCGTGAAGACTTACAAATTTCCGGCGGAATTAATCCAATTTTTGACTAAATATATTCACAATTATTAC
>CAZEHW010000013.1:17975-25392 GCA_964511865.1 uncultured Hyphomicrobiales bacterium
GTTAAATTTATTAGGGGGAAACAATGAATATTATAAAAGTGCAAATAAAGTTTTTAATTATATTTTTGATTACAATGGCACTGCAGACCGAAATTTTATCTGCAAAGGGAACTGCCGGTGAAAAAGCGATGTATGAATCCCGGTACATTGTTGATATGCCTACTGCTGGAGTACTGGATAAAGGAGCTTTTTCAATCTATACAAATACTTATCAAAATGGCGGAATAATGTTACAACTTGATGCATCCCCATTTACTGATTTCATAATGGGAATAAGTTACGGCGGGACCAATATCATTGGTTCAGGAGATGTGAACTTTCAAAGCATTCCGGGAGTACATTTGCGTTACCGAATTATTGACGAAACGACAGCATTACCGGCATTTCTTTTGGGTGTGTGCACACAGGGGCGCGGGGATTACAACAAAACAGATAAAAGATTTGAAACAATTTCGCCGGGGGTGTTTCTTGCAATGAGCAAGAATTATAAATGGTCGCTTGGTACTATAGCCGTTCACGGAGGTATAAACTATTCCTTTGAGCCAAAATCAGATGAAAATTTTCTTAATTTTTATGTCGGTATGGAGCATTCTATTGGCAAGTATTTGGCACTAAATGTTGAGTTCAATCCTACATTGAATGACGACAATAAAAATTACATGAAGAACAAGGGACTCTTGAATGCTTCTCTCCGCTGGTCACTTGCAAGGGGAATAACACTTGAACTTCAGGCGAGAGATTTGTTTTCGAATATGGCAAAATACAATAATATTAACAGGAGTATATGTTTAGAATATATAAGTATATTCTGATAATTCCATATTATTTTTTTAAATCCTGAAGGAAATCTGACAAACTCTTGTCCCAGTCAGGAATTTCAATATCTAATTCTTTTGATATTTTTGTATTACTCATGGCGGAAAAAGTTGGTCTTTTTGCAGGGAGATTAAAATATTCCTGAGAGACAGGTTCTAATTCAGCATTAAGCCCCAAATCTTTGGATATGCTTTTTGCCCAATCATATCTCGAACAATATCTGGTATTGGTTAAATGATACAAACCTTCTATTCCTTTATTCAAACTCTTAAGAACAACATCTGCAATCATTTTTGTTGAAGTAGGTATTGATACTTCATCAAAAGTTATTTTCAGTTTGTTGTTAGTTTCTGTCCATTTCCGAAATTTGGAGATAAAATTTTGAGTACCATTACCATAGACCCAACTTAACCTAAAAAGCAGATATTTTTCGATTTCATTAAAGAGATTTTTCTCTCCCTGAAGTTTACTCATACCATATTGATTGATAGGATTTGCCGAATTACTTTCAACATACAAACCATCAGTTTTTTTTCCATCGAAAACATAATCGGAACTAAAATGGATGAAAAAAGAATGGTACTTATAGGAAGCGTATGCTAAATACTTAGTGGCTTCTGCATTTACATTGAATGCTTGTTCGGTTTGGGATTCAGCACCATCGACATCATTGTATGCGGCACAGTTAATTACTATACCGGGTTTAACAGAAGAAAATAAATCAATAACTTCATTGTAATTTGAAATATCAATATCCGGTAGGTTTACAGCAACGAAGTTAATACCTGACTCTGTAAGTTTTTTTTCGAACTCAGAACCGAGTTGACCCTTACTTCCAATTATCAGATATTTCATTAGTGCTCCAATTTTTTATCATTATTGCGTATGCAGGAATTTATTTTTACAATTCCTGTATACGCATAAATGAAAGACAAAAAATTAATCAGATGATTCAATAATCTCTGCAATAATTATATTCAGACCGTTTTGTACTTTGTGTTTACCAATAATTCCTATGAAATTATTAGCGGCATATCGTGCAAGATTTTTACTTCCGAAAGTACCATCTTGATTATAAACAAAAAATATCGCTCCATTTTCAGCTTTTACAACTAAAATTTTTCCTTTCCCGACAAATTCGGTTGCCTGGGGTTTAGTTATTTTGCGAAAATTACCTGTGGCAACATCGTCAAGTAATACAATTTGGCACCTTAATGCCTCTTTTGAATAATCTTTTTTTTCGGGCACAACAACTTCGGGAGCTTCACCAAGAGTGGTTTCAGTTTCAACAATTTTTTCTTCAGATTGGACTGAAGGCGGAGTTTCAGATTCCTTTTGCTCCATTTGTTCCTTTGTGGTATCCTGAGGTACTTCCTTTTTTGGTTCACCACAGGAAGTAATTATCAGAAACGTGAAAATAATTAATGCTGGTAATAATATTAACTTTTTCATGCAATTTCCTTTCAATTTGATTTACAAAAACAGAAAAGGAATGTTGCTAAGCAATAGCACAGCAACATTCCTTATCATATAAGATTTTAATCCATAGAATCAATACTCTCAGCAATGAGAATATTCAATCCATTAACTTTTTTAACTTTCCCAATTATGCCAACATTTGTGTTGTTTGCATATTTTGCAAGTTTTTTTCCGGCAAATGTACCGTCTTCGTTATAAACAAAATAAACTTTTGCTTTTTTACCTGTTCCTGTAATGAAAACAATAGGATTACCTTTTTCAGCCAGTTCAGTTGCTTTTTCTTTATCAACTTTTCCTGAACCACCCAAAATAAGGTCATTTAAGCTTGCAACCTGCCCTTTCATTGGCTTTGGAGAAGCAGGTTCGGAGTTAACAGCTGTACTGAATAAAACTCCAACCAATAACAATAATGCAATCATTTTATACATATTTTTTTCCTTAAATTACTTTTCAAGTTACAAATTAAATTATTCTTATTTGATTAAATAGCATATGGAACGCCAGCAGTTTTCTGATAAGAAACCTGTACTTCGACATATTTGTTACCTGTCGGACCCTGCAAATATCCATCATTATAAATCAACATAACTTTTGCATAATTCCATGTAGGGCTGTTAGTCCTAACAATGAAAATAACATTTTTATTATCAGTTAAAGTTGACAAGTCAATTTCAGATTCAGTAAATGTTTGACCATCAAGTGCTTGTGAATCGAATAGTTCATTTAATGAATTGAAGAAATATTTGTTAGCAGCCATTTGGCATACTTTTGCTGTTCCTGTAAAGCTTGAAGGGTAACGAGCTTTCATTTTTGAAGCTGAACCAAACCAAATACTGTTACCGCTGGTGAAAATTCCTAAATCCCAATCAGCACCGCTTGATGTTTTTAAAGTTTTAGGTGCTCCACCGGTAGCATCAAACAACTGTAAACCACTTCCAAAAGAAGAAGCTGATTCATACATTTTGATATTATCATCGTTAATATTCATGATAAATCTGGATGCAGGAGACCATTTTACTGAAGCTTTGGGGCTAAGAAGATAGTTCCCACCGTAAGTCTTAACTGCATGTACGTCGAAATTATAAATCGTTCCTTCAGTTAAACCTGTAGCTAAATATTCTGTTGTTCCTTTTGCAATTTCGATTGGGTCACCGGGGTTACTTCCCATAGCATATACATATATCCAATATCCTTGAAAATCTGTTGCACCTGCATCAGCAGAAGCTGTCCATTTCAAAGAAACTGATTTGTCATCTTTCGATGTTGCCATAACTGCAGTTGCCGGATTGACTGATGGTACTGTGAACACCACACCATTACTTGTAAGACCATCAACTTCAACAATTACATTACCTGTTGTAGCTCTTGTTGGGACAATAGCAACTATTTCATCATCCCACCATTGAATTTCATTTCCATCTACTTTGATTGCAGCTTTTTCTCCGTTGAAGTAAACAGCGCAAGTAGCTTCATTATAGTCACCAAAAAAAGAACCTAAGATGGTAACTTCAGTACCGGGAGCTCCATTAGTTGGATTGATACTGTCAATAACAGGGCTATCACCTGTGCTTGTGGTTTCTTCGCAGGAATAAAAGAATAAGCTGAAAGAAACAAGCATCATGAACAATGCACTAAATTTTAAAAATTTCATAAAAACCTCCTAAAAAAAATAACAAAAATTAACTTATATTCATTTCGATAGAATACAAATATATATAATTAATATTTAATTAACGAATAAAATATGTTTTCATTTAAAAATTCAATAAATTTCTAAAACTATTTTAAAAAAACAAAATATTTTTTTTCAAAAAAAAAAGTGCTTATTTTAAGATTATATTTTATGCAAAGATAAAAATTATTAATAGAATAAGGAAATGATATGGCTGATTTATCAACAAAATACATGGGGTTGAGCCTAAGAAGCCCTATAATTGCGGCAAGTTCGGGGTTAACAAATTCGTTGCAGGACTTAAAAGAGATAGAGAAATTCGGTGCGGGAGCAGTAGTTTTAAAATCATTATTTGAGGAAGAAATCAATATTGAATTACAAAAATCAATGGCTGAAATGAACCGACCCGGAACATTATATCCGGAAATTTATGACTTTTTCAGTTATGACGATGTTGAGGATAGTGTGAGCAACTATCTGTTTTTAATTGAAAAAGCGAAAAAAGTACTGCAAATACCCGTAATAGCAAGTGTAAATTGTATGTCTGCAACAGATTGGATTAGCTTCTCTAAAAGAATTGAAGAAGCCGGAGCGGACGGCATTGAATTAAATCTGTTTATTTTGCCAAGTGATTTTAAAAGGACAATAGAAGAAACCGAACGAGTATATTTTGATGTGATAAGCAGTATTAAGAAAGAAGTTTCTTTGCCAATAGCAATTAAAACGAGTTATTATTTTTCGAATTTGGGTCAGATGCTGAAAAAACTTTCTGAGACAGGAATTAGTGCTTTGGTACTTTTTAACAGGTTCTGGAGTCCTGATTTTGATATTGAGAATTTCAAGATTCTTTCTTCACACGTTTTAAGTACACCCGGGGAATTATCAATTTCGTTAAGATGGATAGGTATAATGGCTAACAGGGTGAAATGCGATTTAGCGGCGTCAACAGGTATTCATGACGGCAGAGCAGTAATCAAACAGTTACTTGCAGGAGCTAATGCAGTTCAGGTGGCTTCAGCTTTATACCGAAACGGATTTCCAAGAATTCAGTCAATGCTCAATGAAGTTGACGAATGGATGAACAGGAAGAATTATAAGACGATAAATGATTTTCGAGGGAAATTAAGTCAGTCACAAAGTGATGATCCGGCGGCTTTCGAAAGAATTCAGTTTATGAAACATTTCAGTGGGAAGTGAACAAGGGAGAAGGGAAAAGGGAAAAGGGAGAAAGGAAAAGGGAGAAGGGAAGGACGGGAGGACTGATGGACAGTGGAAGGAAGAAATTTATCCCGTTGGGGATTGAATTAGAGTAATAAAACTGATACAAGCGGTCTTTATCCTATAGAGATTATATGATTTTGGGTTATGTCGCAAAAGGTTAAGATGCTGAGGGAATAATATTAAAATAAAATTCCTTTACATTCAATTGCTGATAACCGATAACAGATAACAGAAAACTTTATAGTAAATCTTATTTGATATAATACACAAACTCTATTGGTTCGCCTTCTCTCATTTGGTCCAGAACATTAATATCCTGAGTTGTCTTACAAACCAATGTTGTATTTCCAAATGTCAATAGGTCAAGCCAGCCACGTTTTTCTTTGTAGAATTTCCTGAGGTCTCTCAAAAATCCATCCGTTTTAGAGATTTTAACAGTAATTTCTTTTTTTACAATTCCATCATTAACATTTTTTTCGGAAATTTCAAATATATCTCCGGGTACTCGAATGGGAATTGGTATATCTCCTGACCAAGGAACTGACTTGCTGTTGTCAATAGTTTTTAATCTAAAGAATCTGAAATATTCTTCCATTTTGTCTTTTGTCAGACGTTCATCAGTTAATGCGGTAATTGAAAATGTAGCCTGAAGCTCAGGCATTTGTACCAAGAGATATGTCAGATTCGAAGGTTTTGTAATAGTATTATGATATATAAATACAGCCACAAAACCATCTAAGTCGTATGGACCAACAATTTGATGTGTTTTTAGCTCTTCATACCCATAAAAGACATCGGGTTGTCCAATTCTTGGTGTGATAACTTCAAAAATATCATTATTAAAATCAGCAGAATATTCTATATTATAAGTTTCTTCAGAACCCTTAACCTGAGTTTTACCCAAACTAAAACCGGGAATTTTTACGGAATTCATCCATTCAGTAAAATCTTTTTTTGTTAACTTATGATAATAGTATTCATCCTCTGCCTTGAGGTTTGAAAACACTAAAAGCACTATCAGAAATATAATAAATTTTTTCATCTTTTCCTGCCTAATCTTAATAATAGCAAGTAAAACGAATAATGGAATGAAAAATTTTTAAATATTTCATGCGAAGATTTTATTCCATCTTCTTTCTTTCCGTAACTTCCATGCTCCGCTATGATAAGCATACCCTGTAATTAGAGGCATTGCAATGGTTGCCTCGCTAAATACCATCTGTTCGTAAGTTGTTTCAACCTTACCCCATGAGCTTGCTTCTTTAAGTGTAGAACCAGAGAGACCGCCATCTCTTTCGTCGGCTACGGTAATTTGGATTGCATATTTGTGCATATCTTTTTCAACTCCGAGAACATCACATGCAACCACTACATCTTGTGTAAAGTTTTTGGGGACACCGCCGCCAATCATGAAAATACCGGTTTGTTGTGAATGAAGTTTTGTTTGAGTCAGTTCTAAAAAGTCTTTTGCAGAATCGAGAGAAACCTTTTCTCCTTTATTATTGAATTGATGATGAATAAGACCAAAGCCGGCAGAGCAATCCGAAAAAGCAGGAACAAAAATGGGTACATCCTTTTCGAATGCATTACGGATAACTGAATCTTTTCCCATTTTATTGAGAACCAGCCACTTACCCATTTCCTGAATGAATTCTCTTGAGCTGTAAGGACGAGGTTCGAGTGAGTTAGCAATTTCAGCTACTGTCATATCGCAAACCCTTAAATCTTCTTCATCTATATATGTATCGTAAATTCTGTCTATCATTAAGTCACGGAGAACATTATCGTCAACGAAAGGAGAACCTTTGTAATGCTTGAAGCCGAGTGCTTCGAGGAAGTCCTGGTCAACAATTATTGCCCCTGTTGAGATTATACCATCAATCATGTTATTTCTGATTAAATCAACGACAACATCTTTCAGACCGGCACTGAACAATGAACCGGCAAGAGTTAAGTAAATCGAGCAATTTTTATCTTTTAGCATTTTGACGTAAATATTTGCGGCTCTATTCAAATTTTTTGCCTGAAAGGCCATATCGCCCATTGAATCTACTAATGCTCTTACATCGTGCTTTTTTATATCGAAGTGTTTAACAATCTCTTTTTTATTTAAGAAATCACCCTTTTTAAATTTCGATTTCTGTGTCATTTTTTTCTCCTTTATTTATTTTTTTTAAATTTGTTATCGTTATCAGTTTTTAGTTCTTTAGTTCTTTAGTTCTTTAGTGA
>CAZEHW010000014.1:0-15409 GCA_964511865.1 uncultured Hyphomicrobiales bacterium
TTAAAAAATCATATTGTCCGGAGCTTTCAATCTGAACTGATTTTATCCTTGAAGATGTTATTGTAAATTCTAATTCGCCAATATCATTGTTAAAACTTATGTCAGTTATACCGGAGAAAGATAATCCATTCTTTCTCAATTGTCTTAAAATATATTCACTTATTTCCTGAAATTTCTCAGGATTTAATCTACTGTTAGAAAATTTATTATTTATATCCTCCTCAAGTTGACTGCCGATAATATCTGAAACATCTTTGAGCTTAAATAATCTTACTTTTGGAAATTGTTCACAGTTGATTTTAAGTATCCCATTATTAATATTTTTATTAAATGAAATTATCTTGTAATTATCATCAATCAATACCTCCATTAATGATTCAACAAAGGCAGATGAATCCAAATGATTATTTTTAATTGCTCCGGATAATTTTATAGAATCCTGAAAAAGTAAACCATTCAATTCAAGATTACTTATATGATTAGGCAAATCACCAAGTCTTGCATTTATTTTCATTTTCAATTCATTAAAGTACTTTTCCTTTATTTGCGGAACCATATCTTCAGCTTTAATTTCGCCCTGTTTTATAAAATATTCCAAATTAGTAAAATCGGTATTTTTATAATCACCTATGTCAGGTTCTATATTAATATCTGCTTTATTTTGTACATTATCACTGAATTTCTTCATAAGAATGGAAACAACCTGGTCGGCAATATTCCATGGTTTGTCCAATTCTCCGTACTTCATTAAAGGAGATATTGTATTGATTGAGATAGTTAAGTCCGGATTGAATTCTTCCAATGCTATAATAGGAATATTTGCCATCAATCCTCCATCTACGAGTACCATAGAATCAAGTCTTACAGGAGTATATCTTAAAGGAATTGAAGAACTGGCTTTAATTGCTGTTATCATATTTCCTGAAGACAGCATTATCGTTTCACCACTTATCAAATCAGTTGTAACAGCTCTAAATGGAATCTTAAGAGAATTGAAATCTCCGTTATCATGGTATAAACCATTCCAAATGAGCCGCTGTAAAAAGGCATTGAATTTGTTCCCGACAGAAATAGCTTCCGGCATGACAAAATCAAAATTCTTAAACCTTAAAGTTATTAGACTTCTGTCCCTTATTATTTTTTGGTCAAGAAAATATTCATCACGACTTGTTTCTTCGGTAATGGAAAGTATATCCTGCCAGTTTGTATTTTGGATAATAGAATCTATCTCTTCAGGAGAATAACCGACAGCATATAATCCGGCAACGACGGAACCTATACTTGTACCAACTATGTAATCAATGGGAATTCCTTCCTTTTGTAAAGTTTTAAGTACACCAATCTGTGCAAAACCCCGAGAGCCGCCACCACTTAAGGCAACAGCTATTTTTGGTCTCCATGAGTCGAAATTGGAAATAATTAAACTGCTATTAATGGACTTGTCTTCAACTAAACTATTTTTATCAATAAATAACTCATGGTACTTTGCTCTGAAATCATTTGGTTGAGAGACTAAAGTTTGATAGTTAAGTAAAAAAAATAAAATAACGATAGTAAATGAAAATGAGAAGAAAACTAATCCTTGAAATGTCTCTAATAAAATTGTATTTTTTTTATATCCTTTCATAATCTAATCAATTTCAAATCCTGATAAATTTCCTGTGAAATCCGAGAATTCCACATGGACATAGTCAACATGGGAACGTGACGGACCAACTTTCAAATGTTTATGCAACTCATCAATATTAAAATCACTACCCTCGGCAACTACTTCAACGTTTCCATTGTATAAATTTTTTGCATATCCCGTTAAGTTAAGTTCCTTTGCTCTCCTGTAAACAAAGAACCTGAATCCAACACCCTGTACATGACCGGAAACTATGAATTTGCATTGCTTTTTCAATATTTTTCCTTTTCCATATATTATATTCTCAAATATACTGTTAATTAAAATTCAAATGTAGTAAAATCATTCCAATTTTGTAAATAGTTCATATGTAAAAATACTAAAAATTTAATAATCTCTTGTTTAGAATGTCGGAATGACAGAAAGACCGAATGACTAAAAGACAGAAAGACGGAATCACAGAAAGACGGAATCACAGAAAGACCGAATGACAGAAAGTCGGAAAGACTGAAAGACAGAAAAACTGAAAGAAGAAAGGAGATGGAAACAGGAGAATGATGTTCGGATTAGAATATAAAAGCTGGGAATTAAACATTTTTGAAATAGATTGTAAGGGTAATATTTATAAATAGATTGTAAAAATAGATTTGTAAGCGTGGTCTTAAGTGTTCTGTATCTAAAATCACTAATTTTAAGAATCAGCCGAATGCAGAGGAACTCACGCCCAGAGCGGGTCAATACTTGTAAACCTACCTGAAAAATCCTCGTATTTACGAACTCCAAAATCACCCAGCTTGCTCTCGAAGTCCTTTTCCTTTCCGATAAAACTCAAGCGGTCATTGTTCTTCAAAGAACTGAGCTTAGCTCCAAAGGGCTCTGAGCTTTCAGCTAATTGATAATTAACAATTGACAATTTTTCACATTCATACTACAAATTTAATTAATTTTCAATTCTCCATTCTCAATTTTCCATTAAAAAACTTCCCTAAATGGTCGTAAATATATTAAAATCTAAAATTTGTATAATGATAAAAATAAAACTGTTGCTAAAAGTAAATAAAATCCACCACCGACTAAAAAAACAATTCTTGATGCAATATCATAATTATTATCAGTATAGATATCTTTTCTCCAGAAATATTTTTTCTGAATAATCTTTTTGCTTTTAAAAAACAATAAAGAGATAATAATTTTTCCTGTATAATACAAAATCATTTTTATGATATTAAAAAATACATCAAATATTATAAATAAAATGATATCGAACAAAGTATTTCCCTATTTTGTTAATTGTAAATGTTTATCATTTTGAGTTCTCTTAGATAAAAGTAAATCAACAACAGCACCTGCCGGGTATAAAATACTGCCCTTTATCCCAGCTTTTTTTAACATACTACCAAAGAATGAAGAATGTGATGGTTTGAACCCTATTCCGATAAACAACTCTTCATTATTGTCAATAGCTTCTGAAAAGAATGGATTTGGAGTCCCATCACCAAATGTCTTATCATATGATCTTTTAAACATTTGATTTTTTACTTCATTATCAAGTAAATCTTTGAAATTATCAGATAATTTATCAATTTCAATACCATAATTACTTTTAAGATCAATTTTTGAAGGACCCTTCTCATAAATATTATTTGCAATGTCTGTTATTATGTTATTATACTTATCAGATGAAACCCACTTTCCAGCATGCCATACATTATCCGTTGTACCTATTTGATATGTTCCACCAACAAAATCAGCCTTACCTGTTGTACGTGTGATATATTTTTTTTGCTCTTCTCCTTCGGCAGTTCCTTTACTCTGTATATAAATTTCATCATTACCATTTGGGTCAACTCTACTCACCGGATTATTCCTGCAATAATGATACGGTGACCACCCATAATACTTCTCCCAAAGCGGGTCAGGCGATGTAAAACGACCCGAAAAATCCTCGTACTTCCTAACACCAAAATCACCTAAGTTGCTTTCAGCATCTTTTTCTTTTCCGATAAAACCAATTCTGTCCAAGTTGTCCGTTACATCAATTCGTTCACCAAAAGGGTAATAATCGTATTGACCAATTGTATCGAATGGTATTATATCGCTTTTTCACGCATCACCTTTCCTATGCTATCTGCGTTTTATTCTTTAACTCTATAACTTTAAAAATATAAAGCTTAAGAAATCATTTTTCATCAAAGTAAAATAATGTTTTTATAAAATTATTGATAAATTTTCGTCTCTCCTTTTAAAAGAGTATCAACTGTATATGAAATGATACTGTCCTTATCTAATTCAAAATTATATTTCGTACACCATTTTATATCAGGCTCTAATAAATATTTGCTAATGAAGAAATGATCGTTTTTAATTTCAATGTGTGGAACATTTATCATGTTATAATCATTTAAATAAGTTGTAATATTTGAGCTGTCTACAATGATCCGTTTAGAGAAATCGTCATAAATTACTGTTTCAAAAAATAAATCAATAATTTTATCTGCTATAAGTATATCAGTTATGCTATCAATGTTTTGAAAAATTAGGCTATTAAAATTACAAACATCAAATCCTTTTAAGAGATAAAAATCATTATAAGTGTTTATACCTAATATGTATTTTTCATATGAAGCAGAGAATGATGCGACATATATTATAAATTTATCACTCCAATATTCATCAATATCCAATTTTTTGATTCGAACGTTATCGTTTATGTAACGATTATTAAACAAGTAGTCGTAGTATGGTTTTGGAGGAGAATTATCATTCATAACTTCATTTATCTTCTTCACCAAATTATTAGAATTAAAACTCTTGAGAATATTATATTTAATTTGTATCGACACTATACTTTTAGCAATATCAATTGGATCTCTATCCACCTTAATTTTATCTTCTTTATTAACACAAGAGACCAAATTTAATAGAAAAATTAAACTCAGAAAATATATTTTCAACTTTACCATAATTTCGGAATAAAAATTAAATTAAATTGTTTTAAGATTACTTGCACTTCCTTTTTGGCGTCATTCTCAAATTTTCTTTCGGTATATTTTTTACTGTCTGCTTCATTTTGCCAATTTTCAAAAGTCTGTTTGGGATTTTTTGAAAGTATTAACTGTTCAGCATGAATATATTCTTCGGCGACTAAGGATAGTTTTGATTTTTCATCATTTTTATTAATCCTATCAAAATCAAGTAGAATTTGAATATATTTCAAACTCCCATCATTATTAAATTTCGGTATAGTTCTTCCTGCTGCATTCAATCCTGCAAACCACCCATAAACATATATAGGGATCGGTCCATCTAAATTATTCATCAACTTCATTCCTCTTTCAGTCATTGCGATTTTACTATTTTGGTTATAAATATTCAATATATCTGAATTGCTTGAATATTTTTCAGCAACGATTATTTTCATTCCATCAGGATCTAAAAAAGACAAAGGATTATTTGCCGAATAAACATACGGACTCAAACTAACGTATTTTTCCCACAACGGTTCTGGTTGAACGAAGCGACCGGAGAAGTCTTCATATTTCCTAACGCCAAAATCTCCTAAGTTGCTTTCAGCATCTTTTTCTTTTCCGATAAAACCAATTCTATCCAAATTATCCATTACATCAATCCGTTCACCAAAAGGGTAATAATCGTATTGACCGATTATCTCGAATGGTATTGTATCGCTTTTTTCCCGCATAACCGTTCTGACGTTCCCCAAATGGTATAAAATGTTAAAATATAAATTTTATATTTTTTAAAAACCCTAAATCACCTCCATTTCCATACTCAACTTTTCGTTTTTAATAATACTCCATCGTAAAACGGGTAAACAGAAAAAAAAAGTTTAATATAAATCAACGAATCAATGTATTTGGAAATTTATGTTTTAAATTATTAATATAGTCTTCACTCAAACCCGAATTTGATACATCAAGGTACTTTAATTTTTTTAAATTTGATATACATTCAGGCAAACATTTAATATTTGTACCCATTATACAAAGTGAATTGAGATTTTCTAAATTACACAAATTATCATTAATTTCATTTATATCACTTTTATAAAAATTTATGCTCTTTAAACTTTTAATTTCATAAATTCGATTGTTGAATTTCGTCTCAGCAATATTACGGAATATCAAGGATTCTAAGTTTGATAGATTAATAATATCGTCTGATATTGTTCCTAATTTACAACTATCAAAGCCCAATTCTTTAAGTTTTGTTATAGAAAACACCATATTCTGTATATCAATATTATTCATATTTGATACATGTTCAAGACCTAACGAGGTTAGATTTTTACATTTGGTAATTTCTTCTGGTAAACTCAATAGATCCATATCAACTAAGTATAAAGATATTAATTTTTCAAGTTTTTGAATTTCTTTTGGTATATGGGTTAATGAATCAGAAGTAATCTCTAAAAAAAATAAATTAGATAATTCGAAAATAGAACTTGGAAGTTTTTTTAATTTTGGTACATTAATCCTTAATTGATTTAAATTATCCATATGAGTGAATAATGTTTCAGGCAAAGTATCTATGTTGGAATTAATATCCAGTATAAAATTATTCAATTCACTTACGTTATAAAATTCATCAGGGAAAGTATAAGAATTATTGATTTCACAAAATTCCAAATCTCTTAATTCTATACTTTCATTTAAGATGTAATTAATGGCAGATAAATCTGTTAAATATCTACAATTTATCAACAAACTTCTGCAATGATTAATCTTTTTTCCGAGTTGTGACAACATTTCTTTGTTATCAGATTTAGGATAAATTATCATATCGTCACAATTAATTAAAGATGAATCTGTTCGTAGCGTATCACCAGAATAACGAGAAATTAAAACAATTTTAGATGTATCATATAAATCAATAGTACTTAATTTAAAATTAAATATTTGATTTGAGATTAGTATTAATAATAATATAATTATTTTCATCCTTTATTTCCTATTTGTATATTTTTAATAAATCATAAAAATATATAGTTAGAGTGGGTCCATTACCATTGTAAAAGCAGGCATTATTAAGTGAATTAATCATAATTGAATTTGAAGTTTGTGGAAGAGATTTATTATTTAATTGATTGTTTAAATCTGTAAATCCTGATATATCTCCATCGAGTGTCGGAGAATTCCATGATAACATACCTTTAGTAGTATGAGAATGTATCATAATATCTGGGGAACTGCCATTCTTAATTAACTGATTTAATGTTGGTGAAAAATCTACCAAATGAGTATTGGGTTCACCTTTAATAATCTCACTAGGGATTCCATCTTTATCTTGAATTAAACCAAATTCAGTAGTTGTTCTATCTATTGATTTACCAATAATTTCATTCATTTTTTTTATTGTTTCTATTGTAGGCGCTTTATTCCCTTGAATTGTTGTCCAATTCTTTTCTTTTGATCCGTTAATTTTATTGAATTCATCTTTAGTTGTTAAATATTTTGTTTCTTCTTTCGAACCATCATTACCTAAAAAATTACCCTTATTATCGTAATAATCAGCCATTCCATTTCCATCAACAAAACTCACCGGATTATTCCTACAATAATGATACAGCGACCAACCATAATACTTCTCCCAAAGCGGGTCTGGCGAAGTAAATCGTCCTGAAAAATCCTCATACTTCCTAACTCCAAAATCTCCTAAGTTGCTTTCAGCATCTTTTTCTTTTCCGATAAAACCAATTCTGTCCATATTATCCAAAACATCAATTCGTTCACCAAAAGGGTAATAATCGTATTGACCAATAATATCAAATGGTATTGTATCGCTTTTTTCCTGCATAACTGCTCTGACGTTCCCCAAATGGTCGAATATGTTAAAGTTCTTTCTCCAATTCCCTGTATTATCCATTCTTTATTTTATTATTGGAGGTGAACCTGCCAAAATGAATATATTAGTAATTATTGAACCTCCGCTTCCATCAACTCCTTCGCACTTCTCAGCGAGGATTCTGTTATTATTTCACCACTGATAAGTCTGGCAGTCTCTTTTAGCTTTTCTTCTTTGTTAAGTGAATGTGCATTGATAATAGTTCTGCCATTTATTTCGTGTTTTTCAACGTGAATGTTTTTGTCTGCTAAAGCACAGATTTGTGGCAGATGAGTTATTGAAATAATCTGATGGTTTTCAGCTAATTTTTTCATGGCAAAGCCGACCTTTTGTGCTATCCTGCCGCTGATACCGGAATCAATTTCGTCAAATACCAGCATTGGCATATTTTCAGAATCTGCAGCGATGGATTTGATAGCCAGCATAACTCGTGAAATTTCACCACCTGATGCAGTCAAAGCCAAGGGTTTTGGTGATTCTCCTTTGTTTGTCGAGATGTAAAATTCGACTAAGTCAATACCATTTTCATATAACTTTATATTACCCTTATTTGTTTGAATTGCAGGAGAAAACTCATTGCCGGAATTATCAGACTCATGCGAAAAAATAACTTTAAATTCTGAGTGAGGAACACCAAGTTCAATCAATGTAGTTACGACATGTTTTTCCAGAACCAATGCCGATTGTTGTCTTTTTATTGAAAGTTTTTGCGATTTCTCTTTCGCTATTGATTTCTGATGAATTATTTCCTGCTTTAATTTTTGAATTTCATCATCGAAATTTTCGGCAAGTTGGAGTTCTGAGATTAGCTCCTCCCTTTTAATAACTGCATTCTTAATACTGCCATATTTTTTTATTAATCCCTTGAGTGTTACATATCTCTCACGCAGTTCTTCGATTGACTGAGCATCAAAATCAATTCCTGTTTTGTAATCACTTGCAAAATTGGAAAGCTCCTCTATATTTACGAGAATACTGTTAAAGTCGTCAATGAATTGGTCAAACTTTGAGTCAATCTTAACAATCTGATTAAGTTTCTTTTTCACAGATTGCAATTTACTGTAAACAGAGTTTTCATCATCAGAAAGAACAGTAAAGATTTCCGAAGATTGCTGAAATAATAGTTCGGCATTTTCTTTAATTCTAAGTTGTTCTTCTATTTCAATATCTTCGTCAATTTTTGGATTAATTTTTTCAATTTCCTTCAACTCGAAACTAATGTAATCAATTCTGTCTTTAAGAGATTTTTCCTTTTTTAAAGTATTTTGCAAATTATCAATTTGAGTTTTTAGCTGTGTGTATGCTGTATAATAGTCACCCTTTAAGTCTGAAGTCTTTGCAAACATATCAAGTAAATCGATATGAGTTTCGGTTTTAAGAAGCATTTGGTGGTCATGCTGTCCGTGGAAATCAACAAGGAAATCACCAAGTTTTTTTAGAAGACCTACTTGAATAGGAGTATCGTTTATAAATGCTCTGCTGTTCTTGTCGGTAATTTCTCTTCTTATAATAACTTTCTCATCCTCCAAATCATATCCTTCATTTTGGAATGAACGGACAATATTATGTGATAATGGAATATTAAAGATGCCCTCAATAATTGCTTTTTTTTCGCCCTGCCTTATGTATTCAGTCGAAGCTCTTTCGCCAAGAAGCAACATCAAAGCATCCACAATAATAGATTTTCCGGCACCTGTCTCCCCTGTAATGATATTCAACCCAAAGTGAAAATCAAGTTCCAGTTCAGGAATCAGAGCAAAGTTTTTTATATATAGTTTTTCGAGCATGTCCTTCTATTATTCTTTCCTCAATAAAACTAATCCAACAACAGACAGACACAAAGTACCCAACATAATAAACAATCCCATTGAAAACTTTTCGGATTCATATTTCATTTCAACTTTATGATTTCCTTTTGGCACTTCAACTGCACAGAAAGAATAATCAGCTTTAAGTAATTTTGATTTGACACCATCAACATAAACCTTCCAGTCAGGATACCATATTTCGCTAAACACTAAAACACCTGGCTTCGGAGTTTGAACCTTACAGGACAAACCATTATTACTGAAATATGTAACTTTAACTTTTCCGATTGAAGTTGAATCAAATCCTGTTGAGTTCAATTTGATATTTTCTTCGAGCACAACAGTATTTGAATAATCAATTTCAGAATTATTCTGCATAGTGCTTTTTATTTTTTCAGGTGTTGATGAAATCACATTATATGTCATCCATGCTCTCGGAAAATAACCTTGCCTTTCTACAAAACTAAATTGTTGTGTAACTTGATTGAAGAATAATTCATATTTAACATTATATAAATCATGAATCGTTTTAACATTAGTCGGGGGTGGAATATGATTAAAGACTAATTGATTATAACCTTCAACCAGCATGATTTTATCAATCAATCCCTGATTTCTCATCATAGCCATA
Source organism: uncultured Hyphomicrobiales bacterium (assembly GCA_964511865.1). Classification (GTDB taxonomy): domain Bacteria; phylum Bacteroidota; class Ignavibacteria; order Kapaibacteriales; family UBA2268; genus ChocPot-Mid. The sequence continues at coordinate 9,929 of CAZEHW010000014.1, forward strand.
TAACTTGGATTGTAATGCCGCATAGAAACCCGGAACAAATCATTTTTATTCTTAGCAACAAATAAATCCTTCAATTGCTTCTCAATTTTATAGGAATTATCAGGATTATTTGGACTGCTGTTGAATGTTGCTCCTTGAGTATATAAGTCAATAAATGTTAAAATTATTAAAATTACACCCGCAGCAATTGGCTTGAGTATTCCTTTGTTCATAAGGAGCAAAACAACAATTACACATAAAATGAAAACAAGTGCTATGGTACCAAAGCTCTGGACATCCGATAAATATTGCTCAGGTGTATCAAGTGCTTTCAACAAGGAACCGCTTGCAATCAGTATTGAGAAAAGCAAAGGTACTGATGATCCAATAATGATTTTTGTCAGGAATTTTTTATTAGCAATATTTTTTAGTATTGAATCAAAACCAAATCCGGCTAAGATTGAGAAAGCAATAACAGCAAAGAACATAATTCTTGCAGGTATTCTTAGCAAACCGAAAAATGGGAGATTGTAAAATATTTTGAATAAGACAAAGTTATCTCCAAGAGCAAAAAGAAAACCAAATAAGGAAATAAATATCAGAAAAGCAGTCATTCTGTTTTTGTAACTAGTTAGCATAGCAATTAATCCAAGCAACAGAGCAGTTAAACCAAAATAAAATGCAGTATCCCAATAGTAATAATATGGTTTGCCATCAAGATGATATGGAACACTTTTATCACCGGATCCATCTGTAAAACCGAATAATTTAGGGGCTAAAGATGCGTATATTTGTTCAAACTCTAATGAACCCTCTGTAGCCGTTTCATATGTAGCATCTGCCCTTTTAGAATAATTTGCCAAATCCTGTGAGGGTAGGTATTGGACAGAAAAAATGCAGACAGATATAATGAATGGCAGTAATCCTGCAACAATACTTTTAATTGATTGCTTAGCTTTAAAACCGATTTTTCTTAAATCAGCAATAACATACCAAATAAACAACAAACCAAGGAACAATGCCTGATACAAAATTGTCTGTGGGTGTCCTGCAAGCAGGGTAATTCCAAATATTAATCCTGATATAATTCCATATTTTATCTTGTTTTCGGTTATCCCTTTTAGGAAAAACAAAATTACAAGAGGAAACCAAGCCAGATGATAAACCATCATTGGATGAATAACATGCAAGACTAATGACATAGAAAAGGCATAAGAGATTGAACCGATAATTGAACCTATAGAAGAAATTTTCAGATATTTCATCAAATGATGCATGCTAAGTTGAGCAATGAAAAAATGCAAAATAATAATGAATTGCAGTCCCCAAACCGAAAGATGACCGCTTGAATCAAGAAACAGAAAAGTCAACCTATTTAAAGGATAAAAGAAGCCAACCTGCAAATCAGCAAAGAAAGGCATCCCGCAAAAAGTATATGGATTCCAAAAAGGTATTTCCCAATTTGAAAATGCTTGTGAGGCAAAAGTCTGAATCGGGTAGAATTGTTCAACAAAATCCTCCCAAAAGAATGTATTTCCAATCAACTGGTCCCCAAAAAATACGACTGTTGTTAAAAGGAAAATGGTTAGAGTCAACCACATTGGGAAGTCATTCAACTCAATTCGATTTACAGGTTTCTGAATTGGTTTTTTAACATCTTCAACAGTTTTTTTACTTTGCTTAATATCTTTCTTTGCCATAATTTTTCGAAAAAGGTTATAAAAAACATGTAATTTAATTATGATAAAAGTAAGAAGCAAATAATGATTTACCAAAAGATAAATTTAATTCTTTGTAATAATGAAAAATATTAATAATTTGTCTGAAATAATTTCATTCAGATAATAATAACTTTAATTTTATTCATTATTGCAAATTAATTTTGAGGGTTATATGAAAAGAGCAGTCATAAGTATTTCGGTAATAATATGTTTTTTAACAATATTTAGCGGAAATTTGTATTCGAATTATCCTATCAGCGTTGGTCCATATTTAGGTTTAAAAGGAGGTGTAAATGCGGCAGATGTACCTCAGGGTACTTATAACGGCTTTGCCTTTTGCAATCTGCCTGAAATAGGTGTTTCATCTTATTTCCCTTTTGTTAATGATGTGTTTTTTGGAGGCGGGTTGAATTTGTCATATTCAACTTATGGTTTTCTGACAAAAAAAAATGAAATTAAAACTACTCATCAATATAATTATTTCTCTTTTTCTCCTTATCTATATGCTAAGGGTTTTATATTAGGAATGAATATTGGAATACCTCTTGGCGGGACAACTGACAATAAATATCAAAATATTGAAGTAATATCTGATGATTTTACTACTTTGGTTGACCTAAAAATTGGGGGTGTAATAACAGTTTATTCTAATCAAGTTGGCAGATTCAATATTGTGATTGAGGGAAGTTATTCGTTATCAGGTTTATTGAATGATGAATTCATGGACGAATACAACTATCATCCCGGTCAGATGTGGGTTGGATTGAACTATATGTTTAATATACAAAAACCAATTACTAATGATAAATAATCAAATTTGTTGTTATATTATCAGAACCTATTAAATGAAGCCCAGTCTCATTAAAAAAGATATGACTGCACTTATTACAGGTGCCGGTTCCGGACTAGGTTTTGAATTTGCCAAACAATTATCATCTTTAGGTTTAAATTTGATATTAGTATCGATGGACAGTAATAAGCTTGAGAAAGCTATTCAAGAATTAGAATCTTCATCAAAAAGTACAGCAAAAATCAGAACTTTCTCTTGCAACCTTTCTAAAGAAGAGAGTGTTACAAAGTTGATTGCTTTTCTTGAAGAAAATAATATTCAAGTTGATATACTAATTAATAATGCAGGTATAGGATTATACGGGAAATTTTGTGATTTTAATTCAATTGAACATCAAACTTTGATAAATCTTAATGTTTGTACACCTGTTATATTGACTAATGAAATACTTAAAAATATGACAGAAAATAATACTGGAATAATATTGAATGTAGCATCGTCAATGGCTTTTCGCCCTGCCCCAAAATGGTCTGTTTATGCCGCGACTAAGTCATTTTTATATTCTTTCAGCTGTTCTTTGCAATTAGAATTTGCCGATACTAACATTCTGATTTCTGTTTTATTACCCGGAAAGATTAATACAAATTTTGATATAAACGCAGGATATAAAAGCTCCCGAACAGGTAAACATCCACAAGAAATTGTAACATTTGCATTAAAGATGTTGGAGAAGAGAAAGAAAATAATAATTCCGGGTAATAAACCAAAATTGGTTTATTACATATTTAAATTTTTTCCCAGATTTTTTATAGACAATATTGTCAGGTTTTTGAATTGAATATGACAGAATCAATTAGAAAAAGATATTATAAAACAACTTGTAATAGTTTGTCTCGAATATTTGGAACACCTCCCTATATCATTTTTTTTGTTAGTCATGAATGTCCAAATAATTGCCTGCACTGCTGGTATAAGGGAAATTGGAAAAAGAAGAATGTAACTCGTGATATATTGACCTTTGATGAGATTGAAAAAATAGCACAATCAATTAAATATATTCAATTCATAACTCTCACCGGTGGTGAAGCATTCTTACGCCCTGAGATTGTAGAAATTATAAAGCTGTTTAATATAAATACAAAGTTAAAAAGATGTGATATACCAACTTCAGGATTTAACAGTGATTTTATCAATGAAAAAGTTGTCAGGATATTGGAAACTAATACCGGATTGCCATTCAGAGTTGATGTTTCAATAGATGGAATAGAAGAGAAACATGATATAATTAGGCAAAATTCGGGATTATTTAATGAAGCATGCAAGACTATAAATAGTTTGAAAAAAATTAAGGAAAAATATCCTAATTTCGATTTGTCAATTATTACAACTGTGTCAGAATACAATAACAGTGAGATTGAATCTATTGGAGCATTTATCGAAAAGATATTACCGGATGGTGAATGGATGGTAAATATTGAACGTCCACCTTCCAAAAATCCTGATATTTCATTGAAAAATCTGGAAGCATATAATTTAGCTGATGATTTGATTACCCTAAGAATAAAAAGAAAAATTTTTTCAGGAGACAGAGGGCATAATATAGGCAAATTGCTTACCATAAAAAATTCATTAAGAAGAAGTATTATATCAGATATATTACAAGGAAGAAGATTAGGCGGAGGATGTTCTGCGGGAAGTTTGATAGGAGCCATCCTTAATGATGGTGAAGTTCGTCCATGTGAAATGTATGATTTATCAATTGGTAATATTAGAGATTACAACTATAATCTTAAAGATTTGTGGAATAGTGTAAATGCTATAAAAATCAGAAATAAAATTCAGGATGATTTATGTATTTGCACTAATGAATGCTTTTGGTCAACAAACACGTTGATTCAGCCATCCTGCTGGAAAGGTATGATTCAAAAATTTGTACATAATGAGTAATATGAAGATGCAAAGACTAAATATATTATTCGTTACAGCACATTTTCCATATCCTATTATTGGCGGAGAAAGAGTTAAACAGTATTATTTATTGAAACATTTAGCAAAAATTCATAATGTATCACTTGTGAGCTTAGACCGAAATTATCCCGTAACCGAAAATGATATTACAAAGATAAAATCATTGGGAATTGATACTCACGTTTTCCATTTAAATAAATTCAAGTCATATATTTCTGCCGCCATTTACTCACCCTTCCGTTATCCACTGGAAATTGAATTTTTTCGAAATAATTTGTTCAAAAAAAAGATTGATTCAATTGTCAGAAAACAAAATATTGATCTGATTATTAATTACTTTCTGAGAACAGCAGAATATGTAAAAGAATATAAGATTAAAAAAATATTAATGGCTGAAGATTGCCGCTGGCTTTATCAGTCACGAACCTACTTAGAAAGTAAAAATCTTCGGCAAAGATTAATCAGATATTATGAGTCAATAAAATTAAAAAAATATGAAGCTGACATTACCAATTACTTTGATTTAACTACTTTAGTAACAGAAACTGATTTAAATAGCATGAAAATGATTAATCCAAAAGCTAAATTGGATATTTTATCAAATGGAGTAGATGTTGAAAAATATTATATTAAAGGAACTAACGAACCATTAACCGACATAACCAAAATGCCATTTGATAACCGAAAAGATATTATATTTATTGGGAAGTTGGATGTTTGGGCAAATCAGTTAATGATTGATGAAATAATTAATAAGATATTTCCTGAGATTCAAAAACAAATTCGAGACATTAAATTACATATTGTAGGCGCAAACCCTTCTCCAAAACTATTTAGCTTAAAACAAAAAAATATTATTATTCATGATTATGTTAATGATATTTGCAGTTTATTGAATCAATGTGCTGTATTCCTTCATCCTCATTTAGGTGCTTCAGGTATCCAAAATAAAGTCCTTGAAGCAATGGCATGCGGTTGCCCAGTGGTTACTTCTCCGAGTGGTGCAAATGGTATTGATATTAT
>CAZEHW010000014.1:15419-24619 GCA_964511865.1 uncultured Hyphomicrobiales bacterium
AAATACTGTAAACGAATTTGTTGATTATGTAATTAAAATATGCCAAAATTCGGTTTTAAGAAATAAAATCAGCCATAATTCTAGAATTTATATTGAAAAAGAGCATAAATGGGATATTATTTATAATAAATTGGATAAATTAATTTCTGATGTAATCAAGCTATGAAACAAATCACTTAAATTTCACAATCTTAAATATTGTAATTCGTGAAACATATATATTTTTGTAATAATATAAATATTAAATAAAAATTTTCTGTTTTCTAATTGAAAGCAAAGGAAGGGTTTTAAAATGACATTTGAAGAAAAAATAAATGACGAGCTAAAAAAAGCTACTAAGTCCGGTGATAAAGTAAGATTGGAAACAATTCGCTCAATCAGAGCAGCTATTATCGAATTTAACAAAAGTGGTATCGGTAGAGAGATGAATTCGGAAGATGCACTCAAGATATTGGGAAATCAGGCAAAAAGACGAAAAGATGCTATTGAAATGTATGAAAAAGGAGGAAGACAAGACCTTGTTGATAGTGAAAAAGCTGAATTATCAATTATTGAAGAATTTCTTCCCAAACAACTTTCTGATGATGAGATATTGAATATCTGCAAGAAAATTCTATCGGATTTGGGAGTAACTGAAGTAAAAGATTTCGGAAAGGCAATGGGAGTTGCTATGAAAGAATTCAAGGGAAAAGCTGATGGTTCTAAGGTTCAGGCAATTTTAAAAAGTCTTTTAAGTTCGGAGTAATATGCTTATCTTACATTCTCAGGAAGAATTGAATCTTTTAGAAAAAAGCTTGAAAGAGTTGGAATTCTCTTCGGTTCTTGAATATATAGCAAAAAAATGTTACTCTGAACCAGGCAAAGAATTAATCTTAAATTCGAGACCAAATACTGATATTTATTTTTTAAATAATGAACATGATTTAGTTTCAGAAATGATAATCCTGCTTACTGAAGATGAGCAGTTGCCTTTTGAAAATTATTCGGACATCCGATCCCTGCTTCATAAGTCTCTGATAAAAAATGCTGTGCTTTCGACAACTGAGATTTTAGAAGTTGTCGATACAATTCGCTCAGGACGTTTAATTAAATCGTACTTTCAAACCAGAGAAGAAAAAACACCCTTTCTTTTTGAAGAAGTCAATTTTATTTTTGCAAACCGATTACTTGAAAAACATATTGATGATGCTATTGATGATACCGGAGAAGTTAGGGATAATGCCAGTAAGGATTTATCAAGAATCAGGCGTGAGATTCAAAGTAAATCAACATATCTCCGGCATCGTCTGAATAAAATAATGCAAAAGGTATCAAGCGATGATATGATTCAGGAAGAATTTGTCAGCTTAAGGGAGGGAAGATTTGTTTTACCTATAAAGGTTGAACATAAAAGACATATCCCGGGGATTATCCACGGGCTTTCTCAAACCGGTTCTACAGTTTTTTTAGAGCCAAGTGAAATAATTGATTTGAATAACGACCTGTCATTATTAATAAATGAAGAAAAAAGAGAAATATATAGAATCCTGTCAAATCTGACTGCAGAAATTGGTTTAGAAGCTAATGAATTTTTACGTACATTGAGTGTTTTAGCCCATCTTGATGCTATCATTGCAAAGGCAAATTATGCTTTGGAATTTGGGGGTGTTAAACCTATTATATCAGATGATAACGAGATAATATTAAACCAGGTCAGGCATCCATTATTAGTTCAAAGCAAGGGATTAAAAAAAGTAATACCTATGAGCATTGAATTCAGTGAAAATAAAAGGGGACATTTAATTTCAGGTCCGAATGCAGGCGGAAAAACTGTATCTTTAAAAAGTGTCGGATTAAATATTGCTATGGCTTTAAGCGGAATATTCCCATTAGGAGTATGTCATACAAATTTCAGGATGATATATACATCTATCGGTGACCATCAATCTATCGAGCAGGATTTGAGTACATTCAGTTCGCAGATAATTAAATTAAAAGAAATTTTGACAAATTCTGATCCTCAATCCTTGGTATTGATTGACGAAATCGGTTCCGGGACAGACCCTCAGGAAGGTTCTGCATTGTCTGCCGGAATACTTGATACATTAATCGAGCTGAAATCATATTTTATTGCTACAACACATAATTCCGCATTAAAAAGTTATGCTCTTAGTCGCGATGTTTTAAGTAATGCTTCTCTTGAATTTGATGAAAACAAATTAAAACCAACTTATAAGTTTCTGGAAGGAGTTCCCGGAAATAGTTATGCTTTTCAACTTGCAAAGAATCTTGGTTTGACAGATTTGGTTTTAAATAGGGCAAAAAAATATTTAGGGACAAAACAATCTGAACTCGAAGAAAGTATTTCCATTTTGCATAAATATAAATCGGAAGCAGAAAAATTAAAAATTGAGGCAGCTGTCGAAAAAGCAAAAGCCGAAGACAAGCGAAAAAAATATGACGAGAAATACACCGACATTAAGCAAAAAAGGGATGCCCTGATTCATAATGCTCATGAAGATGCGGCATTAATACTTCAAAATGCCAATGCTTTGGTAGAAAGAACAATCAGAGATATACAGGAACAGAAAAAACCTTTAAAAGAAATCAGGAATGATTTTTCAAAACAAAAAGCCGAGATAGAGACAAAGATTAAGGATAATTTACTTGAAAAAAACAAAGAATTAAAGGGAGAAACACCACAGGTTGGAGATTTTGTTACAACAGCAGATTCAACTTCAAGCGGTATTGTCCTGAGCATTGATAATAATCTAATTGCATTAATAGATTTTAATGGTATTAAATTTAAATTGCCTTTGGCTCAATTGATTAAAATCGATAAGAAAAAATCATCAGCTAAGAAGAAATCTGAAGCTGATTTTATATCATTTGATGTAAGATCCAGTATTGATATAAGGGGAATGAGAGCATATGAGGCAATTCCGGAGGTTGACGAATTAATCTCAAATGCAGTTGTTAATAGTCTGGATAGAATCACAATTATTCATGGTAAAGGAACCGGAGCTTTAAGACATGCCATTCAGGAATACTTAGATACACATTATACGATTAAGTCATATCGTTCGGGTACTTTAGTTGAAGGAGGAGATGGTGTTACTATTGTTGAAATATGAGTTAAATTTTATTTGTTTTATTAAACTAGTTTTAAAAAATTTTGTGATTAATCTCCAATTATACTTAATTTTGATAAATAAGTAACTTGAAATTCATAATTGTAGAGTTATAAAAATATTTGTAGAATGATATTTTTTTGTTAAATTATTAAATTAATTTTGTTAAACTCTTAGGAAATGAATGCATATAGTTACATAATTGTTTTTAAAACAAAATATTGATATGCAGAATGTCTGAAAAATTTGATTTTCAAAATAATTCGTTGTTAGACAAATTTGAGACAATATCACTAAAGGATATTGACTCTAAAACCTTTTTTAATCGCCAGGACAGGAAATTTATATTTCAAGCAGAATTTCTTCCATCCGTTTTCTCAGAAATGGTTGATAATTATAACATTTTAGATTTCAACAATAATAAAATCTTTCGTTATCAAACAATCTACTATGATACTGATAACTTTGATTTTTATATTCAGCATCATAATGGCAAACAGAGTAGAAACAAAGTAAGAAGCAGGTATTATTTGGAAGCAAATAAAACTTTTTTTGAACTAAAATCTAAAACAAATAAATCAAAAACTTTGAAAAAACGAGTCTTCTTAAAAGAAGGTGAGGATGGAATTATTGATTTTAAAAAGGAAATGGACTCAGAAGAAATATGGGAACCTTTGAACTCTGCTATCAATTTATTAAAGAAGAATCTGGATATTTCTCCTGAGGAGTTAAAACCTCGTATAATAATAAGATATACCAGAATAACTTTTTTACATAAAGTAAATAAAGAAAAAATTACTTTCGATTTTGATTTAACGGTTGAACCTATTGAGAAATCAAACAAAACAAGTATTTCTCCTTCCGGTTCACTATCCCTGGGAAATATAGTTATAGCAGAAACGAAACAAGAACGTATACAAGGACAGAGTGATTTCGAAAAATTAATGAGTAAATTACATATACGCAATACTTCAATCAGTAAGTATTGCACTGGACTTATATTAACTAATCCGGAAATAAAACACAACCGGTTTAAAAGAAAAATGAATTATATTCACAAAATTAACGGGAATGATAATGGACTTTAATTTTATTGACTTTCAAAATATTGACGGACAGAATTTTTTTGAATTTATTCTCAGGTTCGTATTCAATTTCATTGTAATCTATATTGTAGCCAAAGGAATTTACTTTAAAGTAAGGCGTAGAAGCAATATTTTATTTGCACTGTTTTTGCTGAATATTCTGGTCTTCTTTGTTTGTTATTTATTACAAAGCGTTCAATTAAGTATTGGATTTGCATTCGGTATTTTTGCAATATTTTCAATTCTAAGGTACAGAACTACAACTGTACCTATTAAGGAGATGACCTATATTTTTATTTCAATAACTATAGCTATAATAAATGCTCTGACAAACATAAATACCGGTTATGGTATCATGCTCTTTACAAATATAACCATCGTTGTATTTACATATGCTTTTGAGAAAAAATTCATCAGGAACGAATCAGTTAAAACTGTTCTATACGATAAAATCGAGCTAATCAAACCTGAACATCAGGAAGAATTGATACAAGATTTGAAAGAACGAACCGGGTTAGAAATTCATAGAATTGAAATCGGGAGGATTGACTTTCTGAGAGATATAGCAAGAATCAGGATTTTTTATTATGATATTTTTAATACGGACGACGCAGAATTTTTCATTTATGAAGACTAATAAGTTTTTTTATCAGTTGCCGTCTGCTGTCCGATGTCGGCTATCGGCAGTCATCCTGAGCTTGTCGAATGATGTTGGTAAATTATTCAAGGTTGCTTTACTTGTTTCGTTTCTAAATACTTCTAATTTGATTTCGCAAACTTATGACAATGAACTTTGGTCGGGTATTGGAATTGATTTGCCAATAACAAAAGATTTAGAGTTATCATTAGAACAAGAAATCAGATTAGCAAATGATATGGAAATAGTTGACTGGAACATTTCGGATATTGGATTATCATATTCATTCAATAAAAAATTGAAAATATCAAGTTCCTATAATTACCGCTCAAGCAAAGACAGGTGGCAACATGTATTTAATACGAATATCTATTACGACAATAAATATAAGAAAATTAAATATACTTACAGATTAAGATATCAGGAAAAATATAAATACAAATTTGAATGGAACAACGAAGGAGAAAAAAGAATCGAAGAGGGATTCGAATCGCATATAAGAAACAGAATAATGTTTGTATATAACACTGATATGTGGTTGAAACCTTTCACAGGTTTTGAACTTTATTATTTATTAGGACATGCTGATTATCCAAAAAAAATCAAGGTGCAAGGTTCTGATAAAATTTATATAAACAGATATTCAGACAGGTTCGATGTTTTACGTATGTATCTTGGAGTAGATATCGACACATTCAAAGACCAAAAACTGACCTTATATTACATGTCAGAACATGAGTTTAATATTGAAGAGCCAAACATATCAAATGTTATTGGAGTTTTTTATTCCTTTGATTTGCCCAGATTGTTTTGAAATCAGTTTGTAAAGATTTTTTGAAATTTACAATAAATTGCTTATCTTTGACGTTAGTAACGTGAGACAATATTATGATTATTTCATTTGGTTCAAAAGAAACCGAGAAAATTTGGGGAGGTGAAAGAGTTACAGGGTTACCTTCAGAAATTCAAAAATCTGGAAGGAGGAAATTAAGAATGCTTAATAACTCTCAAAATTTGCAAGATTTGATGATTCCACCTTCCAATAGATTGGAAAAGCTGAAAGGTGATTATAAGGACTATTATAGTATTAGGATAAATGACAGATGGAGAATCGTTTTTTTGTGGAAAAATAATAATGCCAGTCTTGTTAAAATTGTTGATTATAATTGAGGTGAAAAATGAATAGAATACCAAACATACATCCGGGTGAAATTTTATTGGAAGAATTTCTTATTCCTTTCGGTTTATCAGCGTACAAACTTTCAAAGGACATAGGAGTACCTCAGACAAGATTATCGGAAATTATAAAAGGAAGAAGAAGCATTACTGCTGATACAGCATTAAGATTGAGTAGGTATTTTGGTAATAGCGCAAAGTTCTGGCTGGGTTTACAAAACGATTATGATATTGAAGAAGAACAGAATTTAAAAGAGAAGGAATTTTCAAAAATTAGCAGAGTCAAAGTGGCTTAAAGAAATTGCTTTGCCAAATTATTATTATTCTCTAATTTAGACATTATTAAATTTCAATTTACAAATTGAAAGGTGTTTGTCATGAAAAAAATTATTTTAATTGTTATGTTATTAGCAAATGCTATAAGTCAATGCTATTCTTATGGTATTACTTCAAAAGTATGGATTGCCCATGAAGACAAAGTTGATTCGGTTCTAATTGGTATTGATGATAATTCTACAATTGGAATTGACACATTATTTGGGGAGAAAGACATTAAAGATATTCCCATGGACGATATTGAAATAAGAGTTATCCAAAGAGATACAGTTAATTATAATTGTCTGATAGATCCCTCCAATAAAACTCCAATTTATTCCCCAAATAATTTCGACACAAAAATTGACTATAGACCTGACCCTAACGGTGAGTTGTGGGAAATCTTTCACTCAATTAATTTTAATTTTGAAATTATTACCAAATCCAATAAAGTGCCATGTAATATTTATGCGGATTTTAAAATGTTTTACGGATATATATTTGGTGGATGGGCATTATTGGATTCTAACTGTGATTTAATTATTGATGGATTTTTTGGAGAGCAATTACTATACAATATAACTGATTCACAACAATATACATTAATTGTGCATATCGAATTTGATATAGGAGTTGATGGACAAAACCGAACTTCTGATTGGAATATTTACCCTGTTCCTGCAATTGATAAAATACAAACAAGTAACCTTGGAGTTACAAATGGGAATATTGAAATCAGTGATGTAATTGGAAATATAGTATATTCAATAAATGTCAATGGAAATGAAAAATTAACAATATCTATTGATGACTATACTCCGGGAGTATATTTTGTCAGGATATATGATAAGGATAAACAGACATATTCAGTTAGAAGGTTTATAAAGTTATAAAAGTTGAAAAGTTTAAAAGTTTGAAAGAATTTTTGGGAGTAATTTATTAATTTTTAGGCTCGATTTTTAAAGGCATCGATTATTTTCTTCTGAACAAATTCACCTGTTTCAGAGACCATAACTCCAATAAATACGATTAATGCACCGAGATATTCTCTGCCGTTTATGATTTCATTTAATGCAAGTACGGCAGCAATCGTAGCAACAATGGGTTCAAGTGAGAATATAAGTGCCGCCTTTACGGGAGTTGTATATCGCTGAAATCCGGTATGAAGGAATGTCAAGATAAATGAGGCAATTATTCCATTGTAGGCAAATGATATTAACAGATTTGGACTGAAATTAACATTAAAACTTCCTTGGTATAAAAAAAGATGTGAAATGAAAGCAACAGACGCTGCACCAATAAACTGCATAATTACCAGTTGAACTGTTTCATTAAAAATTTCTTTGCCTTTGGTAAAGAAATCCATTAGCACAATGTAAAAAGCCCAAAATATTGTTGAAATCAAGGTGATAAAATCACCGGTATTTATAGAATCTATATGTGGATTGGTAAACAGCCACAAGCCCAAAAAAGCAATAATAACACCTATTTTGGGCCAAAGTTGAATCCGTCTTTTTGAAATTAATTTAAAAACAAATGGAGTAAAAACAACAGACATTCCTGTAATAAAAGCAGATTTTGTTACTGTTGTTAATTTTAATCCCTCAGTTTGTAAAATAAAACCACCACCGAAAATTAATCCGAGAATCAAACCTTGAATTAGAATTGTTTTTTTTATTCCTATCAAATGTTTTCCAAAGATTAGAAGTGCGATAATCAAAGCTATTGAAAAACGTATGGCAACGTACAATTCTGGGCTTGTGTCATTTAAACCTATTTTGGTAAAAATGAAAGTCCCTCCCCAAACAAATGTAACAAAAAACAACAGCAATTCAGCTTTCCAAGCTTTCAAATACTTTCTCCTTCAAATTTATTCTGTTTAATTTGACAATTCATCAAGACTTTTTCGCAAAGCGGCAATAAATTCATTAACTTCAAGTTTATCAATAATAAGAGGTGGCAATAATCTTAAAACTTTTCCGGAGGCAGCATTTGTAATTACAGCATTTTCAATTAATTTCTCAACTAATATAGATGCATCAAAAGTAAGAAGTAAACCGCACATTAATCCCATGCCTCTGATTTCAATAATTTGTGAAGGGTAATCTGATTTAATTTTTTCAAGTTCTGAAAACAGATATTCTCCAATTTTTGTAACTTTTCTCATAAGTCCATTGTTAAGCTCTTCGATAACAGTAATACCGGCGGCGCAAGCAAAGGCATTGCCCCCATAAGTTGTACCATGCTGACCTTTTTGCCAGATAGAATTAAGCTCTTCCCTACCGAGAATACATCCAAGTGGTAATCCGCCACCAATACCTTTTGCCATGGTTACTATATCAGGTTGGGTGTCATAATGCTCAAAAGCAAAGAACTTTCCGGTCCTTCCGACACCTGATTGAATCTCATCGGCAACAACCAGAAAATTATATTTGCTCTTAAGTTCATTAATCTTTAGAACAAATTCTTCAGAAACACTCACAATACCACCTTCACCCTGAAGAAATTCTAAAAAGACAGCACATGTATTGTCATTTACATATTTTTCCAACTGTTCACAATTGTTATATTCCAAAATTGTAATATCCTCAAGAAAAGGTTCCATGTTTTCTTTATATAAGGGTTTATCCATCAGAGACAAAGCACCGTAAGTCCTGCCGTGAAAACTACCGGTGAATGATATTATATTCTTTTTTCCTAAACCATTCCCCCACTTTCTACATAATTTGATAGCTCCTTCGATCGCTTCGGTTCCGGAATTTGAAAAAAATACACGTTTGAATCCTGAGATTTTTCTGATTTCTTCAGCTAACTTAATCTGGGGTTCCTGATAAAAATAATTGGATAAATGAGAATATTTTCTTATCTGAAAAGAAT
>CAZEHW010000015.1:0-4433 GCA_964511865.1 uncultured Hyphomicrobiales bacterium
CCTGGCATGGCTTGCTTATACCACGCCGCCAACTATTGTTTTTGTGAAGGTTCTGCATGATTCAGCAAATGTGTTTTATGATTTTGATGTTGACAGGAAATACAAGTCCGAAATAGTTGCAATCCATGCAAACAGAACTCTTATGTCAGAGTTCTTTACAAAACAAGAACCATTGCTAAAAGTAGAAAAGGAAATCAATACAACAAAAAAACCAAAAAGCTTTGTGCTTCCGGATATTACTATGTCAATAAATGTTGACCTTGTTGAAGTCCCAAAAGACCTGAATAATGTTGTTGGATTGGTTAAAGGCACCGACACTGACTTTGAAAATGAATACATAATTGTTGGTGCTAATTTTGATGGTTTAGGTGCTTATTGGGAAACACCTAAATGGAGACCAAAAGTTTGGACTGTGTTAAATAGTGCTGATTTTAATGCTTCTGGTTCTGCCACTCTTGTAGAATTGGCTAAGTTAGTTAAGCAAAATCCTTTAAAAAGACCTGTGCTTTTTGTTGGCTTTAATGCATCTGTAACAGGACAAAACGGAGCTTCGGCTTTTATTGAAAATCCTCCTGTAGCTGTTGAAAAAATGATTCTCATGATTAACTTAAATACTGTTGGAAAAATGAGAGATAACAGATTGAGTATCATAGGAAGTGGTACCGGTGCTAATCTGAGTGACATACTGAATTCTTCAAAGATGTTGGATTCTGCTTTAAATATTATTCCCGGTCACCGAAGCTTTTGTAAAAGTGACCATCTTCCTTTTTATTCATCGGATATTCCTGTGCTTATGTTGACTACCGGTTTGCATACAGACCTTTGGAAACCCTCGGATACACAGGAAAAAATAAATTATTCCGAAATACCAAGAGTAATTTATTTTGCAGAGAACCTTATTCATGAGATTGGAAACTCTGGATTAAGATCATCCTTTTTTCCTGACCCTTCTATAGCAGAATATAAAATTTCAAAGAGGGGACATGATTGTAGTTTAGGAATTATGCCTGATTATGAAATCAATCCCAAAGGACTGGTTATTGCCGATATATTTAAAAGCAGTCCTGCCGGCAAAGCTAACCTCAAACCCGGAGATATTATCAGCAAATTTAACGGTAAGGATATCAGGGATTATTTCGATTTGATGTCTGCACTCAGTCTTACTAAGCCCGGTGATAGTATTCAATTGATTGTTATTAAAGATAATGTCGAAAAAACAATTAATTTAAAAGCAGAAAAACATAAGTTTTAGATGATTGCAATTAGTTATTTTTATAATTTATTATTTTCTTAAATGCTCTCTGTCTAATTGAGAATAATTGTTGTGAGTAATAAAACTAAAAAGAAAAAAGTTAAAGAAAGAGATATAAAAAAGTCAGATATTTCAAATCAAATATCTCATTACGGATATTTTATTATAGTAGCCGTTACAGTACTTTTATACCTGCAAATTATCAATTTTGAGTTTACAGGATTTGAAGATGATTATCTGATTTCTAAAAATATTACTAACCTTGCAAATATTGAAAATCTTGATGATATCTTTTTTAAGAATTCCTTTTTAAGTGAATATAGTTTGGGTTTTTACAGACCACTGCAAACCGCATCTTATATGTTTAATGCCATAATAGCAGGTGATAATCCGGGATTTTATTATTTGACAAACCTTATCATACATAGTTTAACCTGCTGTTTTGTTTTTCTTCTTTTCCAAAAATTAAATTATAAAAAAGGCATTGCTTTATCTGTTGCATTGCTTTATGCAGTTCATCCTTTGTTCGTTCATGCTGTTGTTTGGCTTCCTTCCAGAGGTGATTTGCTCTTGTGTCTGTTTGCAGTTTTGTCTTTTATTTTTCTTATTAAATATGAAGAAAACAATAACAGCAAAATATATTTTGTTTATCATATTATTTTTTTCCTTTTTGCCGGACTTTCAAAAGAAACAGCATTGCTCTTTCCGATCGTTCTATCTTTTTGGTTTTTTATTGTTCGCAGAAACCCTGTATTTAAAAAGCAGTGTATAATATTCATAATATCATGGCTTATCATTATTTCATTATGCTATTTTCTTCGTATGATGACTGTAGAAAACATTTTGTCTAAAGAAGATTTTGGTATAATTCCTTTTTTCAATAATCTTGCGACTGTCCCTGAAGTTATTGGAAAGTTTATTGTCCCCATAAATATTCAGGTAATGCCGAATTTCAATGCCTTGAATACTTCAATAGGTTTATTCACGATGACATTCATTATAATAATAGCTATTTTAAAAATCAGAAAAACTTCAAATCAGAATATCAGAATAATTGAAAAACCAGAAGATTCAGAGAGAAACTCAACAAACTTACAATTACTTTTTGGCTTGATTTGGTTTTCTGTATTAATTTTACCGGGATTATTTTATGGAAGAAAGTTTACAGATTCAGACCATCTCTTCAATTATCAGGATCATCGGAATTACCTTCCTATGATTGGTCTTGTTATTGTTTTAATCGAAATATTTAACGGATATTTCACTAAAATAAAATCCAAGAAACTTACTTCTACCGGATTAATAATCATGTTACTATTTTCATCAATCACTTACATCAATAGCAAAAACTACAAAAACTCTTTGTGCTTTTTTAATACTGCAATTCAAGAGAATCCTGAAAATAGCGGATTATATTTCATTAGAGCAGGTTTAAAAAAAGATATTGGAGATACTGAAGGTGCATTAATGGATTACAGCCGGACCATTAATTTGAACCCTGAAAATGCCGATGCCTTCAATAATCGGGCATCCTTAAGAGCAATGCAGGGTGATTATAAATCTGCTTTGAACGACTTAAACAAAGCAATTACTTTAAATCCCGGTATAACTGAATCATATTTTAATCGTGCTGAAGTTAATAAAACACTAGGCAATTTGAAAGATGCGGTAAAAGATTATTCTGCTATCATAAAAAATAATCCTGATGATTTTACCCCGTTCAATGAACGCGGTAAACTAAAAATGACTATGAATGAATTAGATTCCGCCATAGATGATTTTAGTTGTGCAATAAATATAAACCAAAAAAATGCAGAATCTTATTATAACAGAGGTACTGCTTACTTGAAGTTTGGTAAATATCAAAAGGCAGTTGATGATTTTGAATATTCAATAAAAATAAAACCTGACTATACAGAAGCTTTCCTGAATAAAGGTATTGCTCTATACAGAATGGAACTGATTAATGATGCTTGCATGAATTGGCAAAAAGCATTGGAACTGGGGAACACAAGAGCATTGCAAATGCTGGAACTTTATTGTAAAAAAGCAAGCACAAAAAGAAGGCAATAACTCTTATAATCAGTCAGTCATTAATTGTAATAATTCTTGAGCAATATCAGCGACTTTTTTCATAATTATTTTATCGCCGGAATAAATTTCAACAACATCTTCATTTAAAAGTTCTTTTTCAATAAAATACTTGTACTTCTTTAATCCTGAATAGGCAATAATCAAACAAAGGTCGGCAATTATTTCGGGGTCATTTTCTGAATTAATTCTTTGTTCAATAATTTCCTTGTTTACAACTATTAATTCCGGAAAGTTCATTGAAATATTTAGTAATGCAGAATATACTGCTTTTCTCAAAGGTGTATGCTCTAAAAAGTTTTCGGGACCATCCTCGACTTCTTTAATATAAGAAAAAAGTATATTAATATAATCTTCGGCAATTACTTTATCAGAAGACATTATGGCTCCCATTATTTCAGGAATTTTCCATGGGATACCTCCTGATTCTTCGGTCAGCATCCAAATACATCTTCTCATAAGAATTCGTAATTTTTCCTGATGGGTTTTAACGAATATCCTGGTGAGTAAACCAAATGAAGCAATTGCCCTGCTACTTATGATATTCGATTCATGGTATGTTGCTGAAAAAAAAGAATTCGTTAATTTAAAACCATGAATTTTAAGTAATTTCTCAACATGAAACTGCCAATCATCATATTTAAGAATTTCAATAAATGCGAATTTTAATTTCTGACCTTTAAGTTTGCTGTAACTAATTGTATCGTTCATCTGTTCTTGTAATGTTTAAAAAGATAAGCTTTAAAGTTCGAAGGCAGATTGAATAACAACAGAAGATTTAATTAAATAAAAATGCCAGGTGATAAGACTGACAAAAATATTCGTACTTAAAAATCAACTAATTAACCAAAGCTTGTCTCAATTCCTCCTGGCGAATCACATCGAAAGAATTATTAAAGAATTTTAAAGTATTGTCAAGATTCCCCGATTTAAGGTCCTGAAGAAGAATTAGAGCTTCTGTTTCTGGAAATTCTACATCCATTAACTGGTCAAGCAATAGACCCTTTCTTCCGTTTAAACGGCTGAATGACTTTATGTAATCTTTAATATATTCCTGCGGTATTTTTGTAAAATGCGCCACCGCATCGCT
>CAZEHW010000015.1:4443-5638 GCA_964511865.1 uncultured Hyphomicrobiales bacterium
ATATGTCAATATATGTCATAGGCTAAATTATTATTTATCATAAAATTCCTTTTGTTTTTATTATTTAAAACGAATGAAAAAACATAATTATTGTATTAGGAAAAATATTTTTTAAAGTTTTTTCAATAATTTTAAAAATGTTGAGTGAAGATTTTAACTTGAATAAAACAAAGAACAAAAAATATCGTCTAAAATAAATTATAATATTTTTTTTAAATAAAATGTCTGTAATCAGCATATTCGGTTCAGGAAATGCAGCCCCTGATTCAACAGTTTATAAGACTGCTGAATTAACAGGGAAACTATTGGCAGAAAATGGCTTTGATATTGCAACAGGAGCTTATCTCGGAGTAATGGAAGGCGCACTTAAAGGGGCTTCAGAATGCAATATAAAAAGAATAGGAATTACAACTAATATTTTTAAAAATAAAAAGCCGAATTCTTACGTTAACTCGTTAATAAAAACAGACAATTATTTTGACAGATTAAAAATATTAATTGATATTGCAGATGCTTATATTGTTTTTCCGGGTGGTTCGGGGACATTGCTGGAGTTTTCATTTTTGTTGGCATTGAAAGAAAGAAATATTATTAATAATAAGCCAATGATTTGTATCGGTGAGCAATGGAAAAAGGTTTTACGGGATATTGGATTTAATATTTGTTCAGATTCACTAAAATCTTTAAAAATAGATTTTCCTGATGATGCAAATAATGCAGTTATAAAAGTTATTAATTATATTAAATAATCGTTTTTTATGGGACAGATTCTCAACAGAATAATAAATATTGCTAAATCAAACAGGACTAATATAAGTTCTACTGACAGCTTTTTTGAGCAGGAATCTGATGAACTGAAAAAAATTATTGATGAATTGAATAGCTACGACAATAAGGAATATTCTGCTAAAGAGGAAGCTCATTTAAAAAGAAATAATATGACAATGAATAGAGCTTATGAAATATTAAAAATTGAAAATCATGCAAATAATGATGAAATAAAAAAAGCATATATCGAGAGAATTAAAGAGTATCATCCTGACCGGCTCGAAAATTTTGGGGATGATTTGAAAGAATTAGCAATAAAAAGAACGCAAGAGATTAATCAGGCATATTCTTTGATAAAGTCAGGAAAGTCAGATAATGATAATTAATAGTATTTGACTTTAAGCTTAATCATTAAAAATTTAAATTG
>CAZEHW010000015.1:5648-18393 GCA_964511865.1 uncultured Hyphomicrobiales bacterium
TATAAAGAAATAATTTGGATAATAGTGTTGGCGGGTGCATTTGGCATCGTTTACAATCTAATTGCAGAAAAATCTATACCCTTTTTCCCTGCTAAAGTTGAGGAAAAAACTATTTCTGATTCTTTATTGTTTGGCAAAGAACAAATACAGGATGAATATTTCGATAAACCTGTTAGTTACGAGCAAATATTAAAATTAATCGGAAAAAAAGATGTTCAGTTTGTTGATGCCCGTAGTCCTGAGCAATATGCCGAAGGCTTTATAGGGAATGCAATTAATATTTTCCCTTTAATGGAAAATCAGGATGAATTACTGATTAAGGTTAATGAACTACCTCATGACAAAATACTGATATTATACTGTGACGGCGGGAATTGTGATTTAAGTCATGAATTAGCCAAAATTATGTTTGAGTTCGGCTACAAACAGACATTTCTTTACACCGGTGGTTGGGAAGAATGGAATAAAAGAAAATCAGAAAGAAAAATAGGAAGTTAGAAACATAGAAAATGTTAAATTGCAAAACAAAAAATTAAGTATTGCGATGGATTCAATTGAAGAAAAAAATATATTTGAGCTCTTAAGAGATAAATTCGGGATTATCGGCAGTTCCGATTTGATTAAAGATGCTATGAGACGTCTTTATCAGGCGTCTCCTACTGATTTAACTATTTTGATTACAGGGCAGACCGGTACCGGGAAAGAAGTGTTCGCAAATGCTATACATGGATTAAGTCTCAGAAAAAAATTCCCTTTTGTTAGTGTGAATTGCGGTGCTATTCCTGAAACTTTGCTTGAATCCGAATTATTTGGTCATGAAAAAGGTGCCTTCACCGGAGCAACAGACCAAAGAAAGGGCTTTTTTGAATCAGCCAACAGAGGGACAATATTTCTTGATGAAATAGGTGAAATGCCGGTAGGAACTCAGGTAAAATTGCTCCGTATTCTCGAAAACGGGGAGTTCTCACGGCTTGGTTCATCTGCTCTTCACAAAGTTGATGTGCGTGTTGTTGCGGCAACTAACAGGGAATTGGAGCAGGAAGTAGTTAACGGAAATTTCAGGCAGGATTTATATTTTCGCTTAAAATCAGTTCACATCTACCTTCCTAAGTTAAGGGAGCATACTGAAGACATACCATATCTTGTTGAATATTTCGGACAACAGGTTGCTCAAAAATTAAAGACTACATTCAAGGGTATTTCATCGGATGCGTTAAGCATTTTAAAGAGTTTGCCTTGGCATGGTAATGTTCGTGAGCTAAAGAATATTATTGAAACAATGCTGACTCTCGAGAGAATTTCATATATTTCGGCAGATGTTTTGCGAAAGTATATACCACAGGCATTGCCCGCACATACAATAGAACCCGTTTTGAGAGAATCCTCGATTGTCAGGGTTGAGCCGGAATTTAGCAACAAAAACATGGAAATCGAATTAATATTCCGTACACTTCTTGAATTGAAAAAAGAAATGTCCGATATTAAGCAATATATTCATTCTCTAAGTATGCACATGGAGCAGATTAAACGAGACCTTGAAGATACAATACGGACACCTATGGAAGAAGTCGAAATTATTGATGATACGAATCTCAATCTTGCCCGTATGGAAAAGCAGGCAATAGAAATGGCATTACTCAAGCACGACAATAACCGCAGACAAGCCGCACAAACCTTAGGCATCAGTGAAAGAACACTTTACAGAAAAATCTCCGAATACGGCATTACAGAAAAGTAAACTTTTTTGAGGAGAAGGGAGAAGGGAAAAAGGACGGTGTCTTTCCTGCGGATGCTGGAATCTATTTCTATTTTCTAAAGCCGTCATTCCTGCGAAAGCAGGAATCTAAACTTTTTTTGTCTGGCAACTTTGCTTCCATGGGTACACAATCAAATCCGAAAACAAATTAAACAGAATCAGAAATACATAATAGAAAAACCTGATTATCAAAATTACTATTAAATAATTTTGCGTTAATTAGTAAGTTTAATTCTATGATTTAATACATATGATTTTCAGAGATTATTCAATTATACTAGGCTTCAATTGCATCACTCAAGCAAGCAGTTAATATATATTCCCTGACGGGAAATGAGTGTGTCGTCCGTTACTGCCTCGGTGCTAACGCACCGAGTTACCATAATTCAATCCCTCTGGGATAAAGATTAAATCATGCTAATCACAAAATTCCCAGTGCTGAAAATTATCGCGGAGCGATTTAACTATGGTAACTCTGCACATCAACGCCACAGTCTCTACCCCGTCAGGGGTTGAACTTTAGAAATTCTTCATCATGTCTGCCGTATGCAAAACTTAATAAAAATAATTTCAAAATAAAATAAATTACATTTCATTCCCACATATTAATTTCGTCCAGCTTGTTCTTTGACAATTTGATATCAGTTTTCTATGTCATCCTTAGCCTGTCGAAGGACGGTTCACGGTTTACGTAAAATTCTGACTTCAGGCTTCTGTCTTCTGACTTCTGCTTTATTCTTTCTGCTTTGAGCTTCCAGCTTTTTAAAAAATCTACGCAAAATGAGACAAATTCAAAATCAATTGCTGCAACCGATTGAAATAAATCTACTTATCGACAAACTATCTTGTCGCAACATTTTGTATGAATGCCGTAAAATAACGACAAAACAAAGAATATTTCTGCGAAATCTCAAAATCTGCGAAAATCTGTGATTCTGACTTTTTCCGTCTCTGCCTCTTGTCGCCTTTTCGTGAAATTCTTGCGTTTCACATTTCACCCTTTCACCAAATCTTCATTGTCAATTGTCCATTATCAATTTTCAATTAACGACTCATTTTATCTCTGAAATACTCTATCTCCGGCAAAGTCCAATTTTCAAAATCCTTGCCTAATCCATAATACCGTTTGTTTGCAAGTGAATCTCGTTCTGTTACAGTTGGATAAAATATCTGACCATTATCTTTCATTCTTTCGTCGGGCTTTTCTTTGCCGGTTTCCATATCAATATTGATATATTTGTCCTCTCCTCCTAAGTCGCCGAATAATGAAATCTGGTCTGCATATAGCAAATACATAGAACTAAGTTCAGGTGGATTATGCTGTGTAAAGTTATTCCATCCGTAATTGTACCCTTTACTACCTGTGATGTAAGTATCACTGCCGTCAGTATCAAAAAAGAAGACCTGTGAAGTATTAATAGCATATCCAAATCCGTTTTCCTGCAATTTATATTTATCATTTCCACCACGGTTCAGGAAATATGTAACAGTAAAATCATGCCCGAAACCCATTCCAACGCCTTGCTCATACCATATTTCAAAATCATCATCTCCGGCTTCGTCAAACAATCCGCTTATACAAAAATGTGCTCCGCTTGCCATTGACCAGCTTGTGCTTCTGTATTTGTCATTTCCTTTACCATCCCATAGAAAGCCCATTCCATACCAGTAACCGCATCCCTGAGACCAATTACCGGATATATATTCATCATCACCTTCGAGGTCAATCAAAGTACCAATTCCCCCTGCCCATGAATGTCCGTCAGTTATATCCCCTCGTCTTCCCACACCGCTTCCCTGACAATAAGTATAATTGTGCTGACCATTTAACGAGTGGTCCATATCCGGGCGATGTACTTTCTTTGAATCAAATTCGGCATAGTAATAATCATTGCCTGTGCGGTTTATCAAAGTTCCGGCACCTCCAACACCACCATAACCCTGACCGTCACCCCAAAGTCTGTATTCATCGTCACCCTTATTGTCAATAGCCAGACCTATACCAAAGTATGCTCCGCCTTGCCCTGAAGTCAACATATTATACTTGTCATTGCCTTCCATGTCAACAAGTATTCCAATGCCGAACATAGATGCCCCCTGCGACAGCCGCTTTGATTCGTATATATCATTTCCCGATAGGTCCATCAACATACCAGCACCAAAAATCGCCGAACCCTGTGACGGGAGGTATTCATCATCATTGATATATTTATCGTTACCCTCCAAGTCAATAAGCAAAGAAATCCCCTGATTCAGCGATGGAGTTGAACCTGCCGAACCCTTGTAAATATCATCACCTCCGAGTTCAACAAGAAGCACGGCATCATTGTATTGATGAATGTCGTCATCCGAACCCGA
The DNA here is from genome assembly GCA_964511865.1 of uncultured Hyphomicrobiales bacterium. GTDB lineage: Bacteria > Bacteroidota > Ignavibacteria > Kapaibacteriales > UBA2268 > ChocPot-Mid. Next base: position 9,763 of record CAZEHW010000015.1, read on the forward strand.
TATAACTATCCTTCCTATCGGAGTAACAATATTCAGGTTTTGCTTTTTCCAGTCAATCCCCTTTGCCTCCTTCTTTAGCTTTAGCAATGCTTTACTTAGTACTTCCGAAGTTTCGAGCAGTTTGTAACCTGCATAATAAATACTGTTCATGTCAATATTCTTAGCACAGTCTTCGATTTGAGGGTAGTATTCCATCCCATCGAATTGTGTTTCACCCATTAATCTTATTTGCCATGTATTTACAGCATCTTTATAATCAACATTACGCATTCCTATTTCCCTGAATTTGTAAGCATGTAATAGATGTATAATTGTGGGTGCAATGGCTTTTCGGATTTCCAGATGTATTGCAGAGATTGCTTTTCTTAAATTATCCTCGATTAATGGAAAGTCTGCCGCTTTGCCAAACCTGTTGTATTTCCATTCTGTATGAGTAAATGTATAAATCTCCTTTATTACTTTCAGCATTGGTTCGGTACTGTCAACTTCTGCGAAAAGCGATGCATTATAGCAACGCATCTCAGAAGTAAGATGCTGAATACCGCAATAGAAAGCAACCTGAAGCAAGCCGTTTGTGTTTTTCTCGAGGTATTCCGGACTCATGGATTCGTCAACAGAAAGTGCCATCGTTCTTACAAAATCGTGTATCATCTGTGGCTCAGCTATCAGGTCGTTGAACGAAACGATTTTATAAGGAATGCCATCAGGAACAGGATAACGGCACCAATAACCTTTGGGTGCATATCCAAGATTATCCTTGCTGATATTGAGTATTTTCATCATTTCCAGGAAAGCATCATGCTCATGTTTAGGAGCTTGTAATTGAGAATACAAATTATTAATAGCAAATACAAAAGCAAGCAAGAATACAATTTTTTTCATATCCGATTACGAAATTAATTAAACAAACAAAACTACAATGCAAAGATAATAATATTTCGTAAATGTGAATAGATGCTTTTCAGAAAAATACGAAAAGATTAAATGATCACGATGGTTTAATTGTTATCCTTCAATAACTTTCAGGCAATAATCTTTGTAGGAACAATTTGGTAGTTTTCCAACCTTTTCTTTATACTGATCCAAAGTAATAAACTTTTGATTAAGTGCAATTTCCTCGAGGCAGGCAATTTTTGTCCCCTGTCTTTTTTCGATTGCATATATGAAAGTCCCGGCTTCAATTAAACTTTCGGGAGTACCTGTGTCCAGCCAGGCAATTCCCCTGCCGATTAGCTCAACCTTTAGTGTCCCTTTCTTTAAGTATTCAAGTTGAACATCTGTAATTTCAAGTTCACCTCTGTTGCTCGGTTTTATTGATTTTGCTATTTTAACAACATCTTTATCAAAAATATATAGTCCCGGAATTGCATATTTAGATTTCGGCTTCTGAGGTTTTTCTTCAATGCTCATTACTTTCATTGTGTCGTCAAATTCAACAACACCATAAGAATTTGGATTTTGAACGGCATAACCGAAAATAGTTCCTCCGGTATTATTTGCAATGGCATTTCTAAGGAAATCCAGCTTCCCGTAAAAAATATTATCACCGAGTATTAAACAAACCTGGCTGTCTCCAATAAATTTTTCACCATATATAAATGCCTCAGCTATTCCTTTTGGTTCTGATTGAATTGTATAGCTGATTTCAATTCCCCATTGACTCCCGTCACCCAGCAATCTTTCAAAGTTAGGTGTATCTTCAGGTGTTGAAATGATTAATACTTCTTTAATTCCGGCAAGCATCAATATTGCCAGTGGGTAATAAATCATCGGCTTGTCGTAAATAGGTTGTAGCTGTTTGCTGAATACGGCTGTCATTGGATAAAGCCGTGTGCCGTTGCCTCCTGCAAGAATAATACCTTTTGTTGTCATATTAAAATTGATTTAAGTTAACAATGATTCCAAAACTACGAAAATATTTAAAGAATTTAAAAATTCTTAATTATTAATACCTTAAATGAAGTAAGTAGCAACAATTTATTTAGATTTAAAATAAAAAATATTGTATTTTTAGCAAATGAAATTTGAATTAACGATGTGAGTTTAATTATCTAATGATATTTGTTGTAATAATTTTCAGTTATCTTTTGGGTTCAATTCCCTTCGCATATATATTGATTCGATTTTATGCCAAAGAGGATATACGAACAATCGGCTCCGGTAATGTTGGAGCTATGAACAGCTACGAAACTACCGGAAAGAAATGGATTGGAATTGTTGTTTTCTTTCTTGATATGCTCAAGGGATTAGCAGCTGTGTTATTGGCTGTGTGGCTGACAGGAAATGATTTTCTTGCTGTTGCTTTATCTGTTTTAGTATCTGTCCTTGGTCATAATTATTCCATATTTTTGAAATTTAAAGGCGGCAGGGGGCTTGCTACTGCAGTGGGTTCAGGGATATTAACTGTTCCTATTGCCATATTATTTTGGGGAATTTTCTGGCTAATTGGAATTTATATTATAAAGAAAGGTTTGTTTATAGCAAATGCATTTGCTCTTATTGCTGCTCCAATTGCTTTTTACTTTCTGCCTGAAAAATTGATTTTTGCATCATCTATATTGAACATCCAGAATGTCTTATTCGTTAAATTGGCAGTAGTTCTATTATGTCAAATAATCTTTCTCGCTCATATAAAACCATTAAAGGATAGCTTTAATCAAAAAGACTATTAATAAAAATATCCCATGAGTATGGTGCAAGAAATAAAGTAAGTACCACTCCTGAAATTGCACCCCAATTGTGTGCTGAGTGATTAATATAATCCATTCCTCTTTTTTCCATATAATATCCATATACAATAAACAGAACACCAAATACTATTGCAGGCATAGGTATAAAATAAATGTAAATAGTACCCAGAGGGTCAAATAAAATCGAACTGTAAATGATAGCCGATACAGCTCCTGACGCTCCTAATGAACGGTAATTTTCATTGTCCTTTTGCTTGTATATTGTAGGTAAATCACTAATAATCATTGATGCAAAATATATTATAAGAAAATTTTCTGAACCAATTATCATTTCCAGACCACCTGCAAAGAAATAAAATGAAAGCATATTAAAAGCAAGGTGCCAGATATCGGCGTGAATAAATCCGCTTGTAATAAGAGTGTACCACCTATTCTCACGATGAACACTGTAAGGATGTAAGATTAGCTTTTCGTAAAGAGCAGGTTTGACATACATAACAAATAAACTAATAGCAATAGTTGCTATCAAAATTAAAGTCGAAACTTGATATCCCAAAATAAATCCTTTAAATATAGAAAATTATTATTTCAAATCACGTTTGTACTAAAACGATATTTTTATAATTTATTTCTTTTAAACAAAAAAATATTCATAAGTCAAACTATTTTGTAAAATATTTCTATTTTATTTGTTAATTTAGCATTAGGAATATTCAAAGCTAATAAATAATGTTTTCAAATATTAGGAGGTGTTTATGAAACGTTTTCTACCAATTGTATTTATTTTCACAATATTCATGATTACCTTTGTAATCACTGTAAAAGCTCAATCAAGTTTCGCAGTTGTAAATCCAAATGGAACAACTACTCTGACAGAATCATTTAAAACTGCTGTTGAAACAGCAACAAGCGGGGATATTATTTATTTACCCACAGGCGATATTGATATTGGTGACTTTGTTGTAAAAAAGCAAGTACATATAATCGGTGCCGGTTATTGCCCTGATTCTTCAGGAGGTGCTGTTACTAAAATACTGGGAGATTTCAGAATAGCCAAAGGAGCCGATGGTGGTTCCTTGACAGGTGTAGCCATAGGAGGCGATTTCCGTATCGGAACTGATGTTAATGATCAGAATGTAGATGGTTACTCTTGCCTCAGGTGCTGGTTTGGTGGCAGAACAGGTGAATTTGTCCTTGGCAATAGCACTGGGTATGCCCAAGAAAATAATGATGGAAAAAATTACACTTTTGTTGAATGTGTCTTTGTCCATTCATGGACACATATTTCAAATGCAAAAAAAGTACTTTTCGATAGATGTATATTTTATTCAAGGTTATTTAATAGCAAAGGTGAGCTTTCTATAAAAAATTCTATTTTTCTATTTAATATTTCGGGATGGCCTCTTTTCAATAGATTGGAAGGAGCAATAATAGAGAATTGCATTATTATTCAATCTCATAATATTTCACCAGGAGACTGTTTAAATACTACATTTAATAACAATTTGTTTTGCTCACCAACGACAGAGTCAGATTTACAGAATGTGAATATCTCAGGAAATGTATTCAACTTTGATTCAAGTAAGGTCTTTTTAGGGTTAGATGTAAATAATTGGGGAGATGTAAAATACCATTTTTCTCCGGGAGACATATACCATCTTAAACCCGAAGCAAAAGCTGCAATCAAGGGAACAGACGGAAGAGAAGTAGGGCTTTATGGAGGAAGCGAACCATTTAAAGATGGTGCTTTACCGCCAGTTCCTTCAATAAAGGAAGCTAATGTTTCCTCCAAATCAAACGCAAAAGGTAAACTCCAAATAGAGTTCAAAGTTCAAGCTCAAACCAAATAACATCGGAGGATTTATGAAAAAATATATTCTAATGTTGACTGCATTGTTATTTGCAGGCAACGTAATCGCTCAAAATAAAATTACTGGATTTGAATATTGGTTTGATTCTAATTTTAATCAAAAACGATCTAAAGCCGTTACTACAGGTGATATCAACGCAACGGTAACCGAAGCGTTAGATATACCTGATATCAACAATGGGATTCACAAAATATCAATAAGATTTCAAGATAATAATGGCAAATGGTCTAATATTAGAGATTATGTGTTTTTTAAGGCTGAAGCATCTGAAGATGACAATATTTTGATTACAAAATATCGCTATTGGTTCAATAATGATGCAAAGAATATTGTTGAAGAAACCCTTCAAAATCCTTCAGAAGTCATTGTTATTAATAAATTTATTGATATAAAAACTGACACTCCTGATGAATTTCCACTGGATTTTAATATTCAATACCTGGATAATACCGGTATTTGGAGCGCTATCTATACAAAGTATTTTTATCCGGAACCATCCTTTGAAGTTTATAATTTAATGAACACATTTAATTTCAAAAATACTTCAAATTTTGCAAGACTTTTTACATGGGATTTTGGTGATGGTTCGATTATAGATTCAACAATCAATCCGACACATACATATCAAACTCCCGGAGTTTATACCGTTACTTTAACAGCTAAAAACTCATTAGGAGTATCCGATACATTCGATATTGTTAGCGTCAAAGGTTTAAGGGAAGTAATGGCAAACCATGCCGGAAACACTGGGGATGCTTCAATTCTTGTTTATGGTGGTGGATTCAGTAAGAATGCAAAAGTATGGTTAGAAGGACCAGAGGCAATCTATGCCGATACTTCAATGGTTCAAAGGTTGGATGCTATTTATGCAAAATTCGATTTAAGGGGAAAGTCTATTGGATTGTATGATGTTTGTGTTCAATTCGAAGGTGAAGAAGTTATGAAACTTGAGAAATCTTTCACAATCGTTCAGGGAACTGCTCCGGAACCTTTTGTAAATATTGTCGGAAGGGACAGAATTCTTTTTGGGAGGTGGCAAACTTATCAGTTGAATATTGGTAATACCGGTAATACTGATGCAACAGGTGTTACAATGTTTTTGGTAGTTTCAAAGGATGGTAATACTGAAATAGATCTTAGCAATATTAGAATTTCTTTAACACAGGAAGCAATTGATGCAGGTTTGGGATATATAATGGACAGCGTTCAAATTAGAGAGCCAATATGGGAATTATTTGGTGAACCGTTTGACGGATGGGTTTACGCTTTTTATATTCCGGTAATTTCTGCAAATTCTAACGAAAGTGTAAATATCAGGTTTAAATCTAATAAGGATTTAAAATTGTATGCGTGGTTGAATGATCCTTATTATCAGTCTCCTTTCAATTCTGATTTGGCTTTGTGTATTTCAGAAGCAATTGGGTGGTGGGCACTAAATAAAGGTTATGATTTAGGTGCAAACATGATTCCCGGATATAATTGTATAAAAGGAGCTGGGAAATTAGCTGTTAGCACAGTTTATAACACGGCGAAAGGTGATATTGATCCATTGGGAAAAAAGTATAAAAACTGGAAAGAAAAAATTTGGGGATGGGGCTCATGGGTTGCAGATATGACTGTATTAGCTGCTGATTGTGCTTTAGATTTTTATCCGGGCACTTATATCGCTTCTAAAGTAAACCAATTAAGTAAAGCTGCCTGGGGTGCAATTAAAGACTTAAATTCTATTCAAGGCGATATGAACAAATTTTATATGGCTGATGTAGAATGCCGAGAAAAATTTGCTAATAAATCTAAGAAAAATTTAAATGTCAAAGCTGTCAGTTCTTTTGACCCGAATGAAATTGTTGGTCCTGCCGGCTTTACTCCTGAAGTTTATACTAAGAACGATGGTTCATTCAATTACAAAATTTATTTCGAGAATAAATCTACTGCATCAGCTCCGGCACAGGAAGTTATTGTAATTGATACTTTAGACAAAGATAAATTTGACTTTTCGACGTTTTCTTTCGGACCATTCGGATATGGAGACAACAGCTTTTTTCCATTAAATGGATTGAAAGAATATACTTTGGAAATTGATTCATTAAAAACAGAGGGAGTTCTGCTAAGAGTAAGTGCCAAATTCGACACAGCAACAGGAATAGCATACTGGCAATACATAACATTAGATACAAACACTATGGATTATCCGGAAGATCCTGATGCGGGATTTTTACCTCCTAATAAAAATTCACCTGAAGGAGAAGGTTTTGTATCTTTCAATATTGTCCCTTTTAAAACATTAGCTGATAATGAAGAAATAAACAACAAAGCTAAAATTGTATTTGATTTGAATGAGCCGATTTGGACTAATACTTATACAAATCATTTGGACTTATCTCCACCTGTTAGCAAATTAACGGAGATTCAATCTACATGGGAAACCGATTTGTATCGGTTCTTCATTGATGCTGCAGATTCATTGAGCGGTATCAGGAATTATACATTGTTTGCATCGAAAAATGATAGTGCTTATAAACCTGTTTTAATTACAAATCAGAATCCTTTTTATTACAAATGCGAACCTGGAATAGTTTATAATTTCTTTTCAATAGCACAAGATAGCGTTAGTAATACCGAACCAATGAAATCTGAATCTGAGGTCAACACTTTAAATGTATCTGTTGAGGAGAAGTTTAATCCTATAGAATTAAGCAATATTAATGTATTTCCAAATCCTGCTAATGAAAGAATTTTTTTTAATTTATTATCAAATGGTGATGGATTGATAGAAATGAAGATTTACAATCAATTAGGAATTGAAGTAAAGGATTCAATCAAAGAAACCGTTTTTCATGGATTAAATCGTAAACAACTTGATGTTAGCGGTATTCATTCAGGTGTATATTATATTGAAATTAAAACATCGGATCGAAGTATTTATAAGTCAATCATTATTAATCATTGATTCTCGTTTTTAAGATAAAAGGTCTGCTTTCAAGCAATATTGAAAGCAGACTTCTTTCTTCTATCTTAATGCATATATCCCCTCTCGAGAGGGGCAGGGGAGTATTCATAATTAAACAATATTTTTTATTATTTATTTCTTTTAAACAAAAAATATTCATAAATTTATTTTTTAATGAATTAATATTTAGTAGGTAACGCATGAAAACTCGTAGAGATTTTATTAAAGCATCTGCACTGACAACAGTCGGATTAATGACTGCTTGTGGAAATGAAACACGTGAACAACTAGTTTCAGCAAACCGAATTAAAGAACTTCCCGTAGTTATTTCAACTTGGCAACATGGTGTTGCCGCAAATGAAGCGGCATGGGAAGTACTGTCTAATGGCGGCAGAGCATTAGACGCTGTTGAAAAAGGTGTCAGAGTTTCAGAATCCGACCCCGAGGTTACAAGTGTCGGTTTTGGAGGTTTGCCCGATAGAGACGGTAAAGTTACTCTTGATTCCTGTATAATGGATGAATTCGGAAATGCCGGTTCAGTCGGCTGTATCGAAAACATCATGAATCCGATTTCTGTTGCCCGTCTTGTCATGGAAAAAACCCAACATGTTATGCTGGTTGGCGACGGAGCAAAAAGATTTGCTCTTGAAAATGGATTTAAAGAAGAAAATCTTTTAACAGAAAAAGCAAAAACCGAATGGGAACAATGGATTAAAACCGGTATTTACAAACCATGGGATTACGAATCAAATCACGATACTATCGGGATGGTGGCTTTGGATAAATCAGGAAATCTCTCCGGTGCATGTACTACCAGCGGATTGAAATGGAAAATGCACGGAAGAGTCGGTGACTCACCCATAATTGGAGCAGGCATGTTTTCCGACAATGAAGTTGGTGCCGCCGCCGCAACCGGTGTTGGCGAAGCTGTTATGAAAACACTTGGAAGTTTTCTTATTGTCGAGCAAATGAGAATGGGAAAATCCCCTCAAAAAGCATGTAAAATTGCTGTTGAAAGAATTGCAAAAAAAATTAAAAATTTCAAAGAAATTCAGGTTGGATTTATTGCATTGAACAAATATGGAGAAATCGGAGCATTCAGTCTGCAGAAAGGATTTGA
>CAZEHW010000015.1:18403-24122 GCA_964511865.1 uncultured Hyphomicrobiales bacterium
AATATGCCCTTTACAAAAACAATATTCACGAATTAATTAAAGCGGATTATTTAATATAAAAGGATTTTAAAATTGAAATAATTAAATATAGTTTTATTGTCTGCAATATTAATTACAGGCAAAATGGTTATTCAAATTAAACCAAATTTCAATCATTTACTAATGCCTTTTTCGCCCAGTATTTATAATATGTTCCACCTACTAACGATATAATTACATAACTAAGAAAGAAATAAAAACCAATTTGCAAGGAGGTTTTCGAAGTATTTACCAATATTTTAATATCCTCCAAGTCAGTTATGCGATTCATTTGATTTTCAATTATTGCATTAAATCCAAAATATGCCAGGAAAAGAGCAACTATAAAAACATCAGCCATGGACCATTTGCCAATATTAGTTATTATAAAATATATAACTTTATTCTTCATAATTTTTTTATTGAATATACTTAAAGATAAAAGTATCGTCTTTGTCGTTGGAAAAACAATACTAAACAATATCACAAATATGGACACAAAAGGAGCTGTATTGTATATCACTGTAGCTACATCTATAATAGATTTTCTTTGATAATAAATAACTTGATTGAAAAAATGAATTTGGCTGCCAAGAATGGAAAACTTAACGTTCTTTAATTCAGCAATAATTTCCAGCATACTTGTTGTGATACCGATAATCAAACAAGCTATGGCAATGATCTGTATATTAATTAGCAATAAATGTTTAAGCTGTTCGCCGGAATTTTTCTTTAGGAAATATCCGATTATCAAAAAAAGCAATGAAATTATAAGGAAAATTGTAACATAATTATCAATTCTTTTTTGTCTCATAGGAACAGATTTTGCCTTGCTTACAATCTCGCTTCTCATAAAAGTCTCAATTTCAAAAGAAGAATCAGGATTGCTTTCATTAAAAATATAGGTATAAAGTGAATCTTTAAGACTTTGTTCATTTTCCCTGACTTCTTTTTTTGCTTCGGCAATTATCTTTGGAACTAACTGGTCTCCTACCCATATCCCTGTTTTATCTTTTCCTCTATTAATCAGTTCTTCAAACCATGCAAAGGTATTATTTAAACTTATATCTCCTTTATAGTCCGGGAAAAGACCTTTCTTTCTTGTTGAAGATACCGCAGAGTTGTATATTTTTAATGTCCAGATTCCAACTTGTTCAGAGTATAAATTCAAATCTGTACTGTCTATTCTGGTTTTGACGATTTCAAGTACTTTTTGCTTCCATATGTTTGGGTTAAATATGCCGTTAGCCGCATTTCTCTGAGAAGCAACTTCTTCCTTAATTACTTTCTGTTCCGATTCTAAATTAATGATATTATAGGTAACATAAGAAAATGCTATTACAAAAATAATATAATATAGATAGTTTAAATATTTTACAATCATTATCTCACCTTTAAATGGATTTTATTATATGTATTAGACTTCTATTATTATAAAATAGTTCACTAAGATTCAAAAATATTTTAAAAATCAAATGCAAATTTCCTGTAGCTTCAGACAAATTTTGTAATTTTGTGAAACAGATACTCCGTTACATGCGGCGTATTAATTCATTAGGTTGAAAAAATGTACATTGTATTTAACTAAAATAGGAATTGAGAATTGAAAAAATTAAGTATTGTTTTACTGTTTTTAATATTTATAGTTTCCTGCTCAACTGTTAAGGAAACAGGAAAATATAGAGTAACTGAAGAATCTAATTTCTTTTGGAAAGTCAAATCGTCAACTTCAACTGTATATCTTTTCGGCTCCATACATGTTGCTAATGAGAATATGTATCCTTTAGACAAGAAAATCATTGATGCCTTTGACAAATCTGATGCATTAGTGGTAGAGTTGGATATCAACAAAGTCAATCCTATGCTGATGATGCAAAAAGCAATGTATCAGGATGAACGGACTTTGGAGTCTGAGCTATCTAAAGAAACTTATCAAAAACTGGAAGCTTTGCTTCTTGTTCATAAAATTCCAAAAATGGCATATTACAAGATGAAACCATGGATGGCTATGATGACTGTTATGATGCTCGAATTAAACCAATCCGGCTTTGATAAATCATTGGGGATTGATAATTATTTTCTTGATAAAGCTAAAGATAAAACGGAAATTCTGGAGCTTGAAACTGCAGAAGAGCAATTGGATTTGTTCGACAAGGAACTTGGAAGTATGCAAAATGAATTTATCAATTACAGTCTTTTAGACCAAAGTCTCTGGCTTCAGCAAATAGATACTTTGGTACAATTCTGGAAAACCGGAGATACAAAATCTATGGAAAACTATGTCTTAGATCCCGTAGCAGAACATCCCGAATTTTCAGGCATTATTGATAAAATCTACACTCAAAGAAATTTGAAGATGACGGCAAAAATAGAAGAATATCTAAAAACTGATAAAACATATTTTGTTGTAGTGGGTTCTGCTCATTTGATAGGTGAGGAAGGTATCATACAGATGCTAAAAAAGAAAATAAAAGATTAGGTTATTACAGGTTTGTAAAATAAAACATGGTGCAATATGAATAACGACGAAACAACTCAATTAATTGAATTAAGATTAGCTCCTTATATACAAAAAGCGACAACGCTTATTGGATTAGCCAGAAAGGTAGGAGGCAACCAGTTTCGGCATGCAATTGCCACATTCGGTATATTGCTTGATTATCATATTATTGACCCAATAATACTGAAAGCATCATTCATTCATGATTTAATAGAGGATATTGAGGGTTATAATCAGCAAGAAATTTGTGACATAGATTCTGATGGTTATGAAGTTTTACAACTCGTTCTTGAAGTTTCTAAAGGAGATGAACCTAAAGAAGTCTATTTACAAAGAATTATTGACACAGGTTCTTATAAAGCAAAGTTGTTGAAAGTTGCAGATAGAATCAGCAACATTACTGATTTGCATGACGACATTTTCACTCTTGAATTTGTTGAGAGATATTTAAATGAAACCGAGAGATATGTTTTGCCGATTGCTGAAGAAGTCAATCAAAACATGGCTATTGAACTCAGAGACCTGATTGACAGAAGAAGAAAATACCTTGCATTTAAGAAAACCGTGCAGGTTGCTCAAAAATAAATTGTGAATTACATGAAGAATTAATAATTTTGCTTATTGTTTTACAAACAAAAAGGATTGTTATGAATAAATTCAGTATACTTTTTGTGATATTAATTTGTTTCCTCACTTCATGTGGTGAAGTAACAAACCCGTCTTATATTGACGATATCGAAGAATACTTGCCCTTAGCAATCGGTAACTACTGGGTCTATGATGTTTATGACAGTTTGAATAATGTAAGCCATATTGATTCTATGGTTGTTGTATCTGATACTGTCATCAAATACAAGAAAATGTTTGTCGTGTATAATTTCAGGGATGAATTTATAAGGGACACAGGTTATTATTGCGTATCTGATTATTCAATTTCTCTTTATGGCAAAGTATTAATGCCTTTACTTTGGACACCTGACCATGCTTGCTTTTCAAAACAAACAAAAAGAATATTTCCTATACTGGACTATCGGAATACTTGGAATTGTCGGGACTCTGTTCTTGAATGTAGCGGTTCTTCAATAGTCCATGATGAAATCGACCCCATTGGTTGGTCAATTGTTAATACTATTCAAACACATACATTAACTATATATGCCAATAGAAACAGATGTAATCAGATAAAACACAATAGTTGTATTAATGTTGATTTTGAGGGTAATCGCGTATTAAGAATAATAGACCCATATGATGTCAAATTTCCTTTAGTTGAAGGATATGAATATTTTGATAATAATAGAGCAGTTGTTTCAAGCAGATTATTACTCCGATTACAATTTGCTAAAGGAATTGGTATTATATCTTCCTATGAATGTACAACACTATCTTGGAAATACTGCCAAACGAGAACTTTATTGAGATATAATGTAAAATAAATATCATAAATATTAAACTATTGTCAATTATTAGAAGGGAAAAAATGAAAAAATCGATATTATTAACCATTATCTTTTTATCCTCAATTATTGTTGGATATGCTGAGGATTATGTAGATGTTGTTTATCTCAAAGACAGTACTGTTATTGAAGGGTATATTATTGAGCAGGTGCCGAATAAATCCTTAACCATAAAAAAAATTGACGGGGAGTTAATGACTATTGATATTGAAAAAGTCGAAAAGATGACAAAAAAAGACAAATCTAAGGTCAGTTTAAAGAACAAGAATTATTGGGAATTAGGAATTAACTTCGGTACACCCGGCGGTCTGAATTTATTGGTCGGTAAGTGGTTTTCTCCTGTCGGAATTAAGGTCAGCGGTATGAACTTGGGCTCTATGTATGGTGTTCAGGGAAATTTGATGTACAAACTGTCTGATAATTACAGCAGATGTCACAGCTTGGGTTTAATTTTCGGAGTTTCTCATATAGAACTTGAAAAAACAAATGGTTGGAATACTGAAACGGAAATCAAAGATTGGCAGTATTATGGTGCGGCTTACAATTTAAACTGGGGAGGATTTTGGCTCGAAGTCGGGCTCACAGGTGGAGACGGCGATTTTAAAGCACCTCAGCTTGCGTTTCAGATAGGATATACATATAGATTTATAGATTATTAGATTTTGTCAAAATTCAGGAGGTATTTATGAAAAGATTTTTGTTGTTTTGTACTCTTGCAGTATTATCAGTAATATTGTCTTCCTGTCCGGAATCCACATCACCAAAAAGTACGACAGGAACAAAAGAAATTGTAATGGAAAAAAAATCGGCTTCAATAGATGAGACCGGTGGTAAAATTGAGCTTTCAGACGGTTCTTCGATTGAAATCCCATCCGGAGGAGTTTCTGGCTCAACAGTTATTACTCTGAAAAAAATCAAGAACGATTCTTTTTTTTCAGGTGATAACCGAGCCAGTCTCGATATAAACATAGATAATGTTCCAAAGCAGCTTATCATAAAAATTAAAGTTCCGGAAGGATTGGAAAAAGAAGATGTCGGTATATTCGGATATAATCCTGACGATACCGAAGAACTAGAAATGACTGGATTTGCCCCGGACTTTATCTATGATGCTGAAAAAGGTTTTATTGAAGCAGTGGTTAATACTTCCGCAATTAAGAAGAAAAAAGAAAATACTCAAGGTTCACTTCTTTTCAAACGCTGGGTTGCAGAATGGGATGAAAATATAGACCCTCTGGTTGAAACCAAACTCATACAAATTCCTTTTTATGAACAGACTGGCAATAGTTGTTGGGCGGCTTGTGCCGCAATGCTTGCAAATAGCTATTCCAAATATAGAGGTTCGGATTATGAAATTAAAATACTCGATGTCTTGAAACAAATAAATGTAGGCAGGGATGATGGTTTAGGTTTTTATGGTTTTTTAAAAACTCTGCCTTCTACTCTTAAAATACTTACAGGAAAACAATATGAGACATCGAGCTTCTTCAGGACAAAATCCTGTATAAATAAAATTGTTGAAGAGATTGGAAAAGAGCATCCTGTTATTATAAGTATGCCATATCCGGGTACCGATGGACATGCAGTAATAATTATCGGTTATAAAAAAACGACGATAGGTTCCGGAAAAACATCATATGAATTCACTTTGCATAATCCCCAGAATTCCGGCGAGGGTATGTACACTGTTCATGATGCAGATTGGATATTCAGCGATTTCAGCGATAAATTTCTTTGTGAGCCC
>CAZEHW010000016.1:0-24106 GCA_964511865.1 uncultured Hyphomicrobiales bacterium
CTATCCATATCAAAAATTTATATTTCATTTTCATATTTAAAATTTTATTTCATAAGAAAGTGTCGGAATTATTGGCAATAGCAATACATCTTCAACAGTGGTTGTCTCTTCTCTGGTATTGTAATATCTGAACCAAATATCTCTTCTGTTATATACATTGTAGATATCAGCAATTAATCTCGATTCCAATCCAAAAGTCTTAAATTTGAAACTACCATTGATATTCAACTGATGAGAAGGTGGCAATCTCAAACCATATAACTGAGAGTTAATAATCTTAGCCCTTCCATAATTTTGTTCAGGCAATCGTGTTTGAAATCGCGATGTAGCACCCGTATAAGACTGACCCGACTGGAAAGTGAATATAGCCCCAACGTCCCAGGTCTCATTTATTTCAAATTGAGTAACAATTTTTAAGTCATGTCTTCTGTCATATTTTGGTCTGAAAATATTTCCGTTATTCAATTCATCAAATTGAGAATTAATAAATCCATAAGCGTAACCAATCCAGCCGTTAAGCTTACCAAAACTCTTTTGCAAAAAAACTTCTGCTCCAAATGACTCACCCTGACCTACAAAGAAAATATCAGATACAACTTCTCCCTTGAGTGCAGTCCTGTTGAGCTCATTAGTATTATTCACCTTTTTATAATAAACATCAAAGTCAAGTTTATATCCTTTAAATGGGTAGGTCTCCAAGGTCAGAATATAATGTTCAGCAGTACTTGCCGGTACTGTTTGGTCAGTAGGAAGCCATGTATCAAAAAATGAAAAATCCGGTTGTGTTGCCAGTCTTAAATTTTGGTCAAAAAGACCCCATGCAATTTTCATCGACATATCTTCATTTATCTGATACCTAAAAGCAAATCTTGGATGAATTAATGTAGTCTTGCTCAATTCCCAGTAATTAGCTCTCACTCCTATCTGCGAAGAAATAACTTCATTAAAGTTGTAATTTATCTGACCGTATATGCTATGTGTCCATTGGTAAACAGTTAAATCTGTACTTACATCAAATGTATCAGCGACAGTGGAAGTTGTGTCTCCTGTGAAGTCCTGAAAATAATTGTAAGTAAAATAATTTGATTCAAAACCAAATTTTGCGGTTAGTTTATCCGTTGCAAACCATTCAAGTGAACCTTTTACTGTAACATCTGATATTGAATTATTAATGATAAAATCGTATCCGGATTGTCCACCGTTAAAATTATTAACATAATTACTTCCGCTAAGATTTAATGATGAAAATAAATTATCACCAAAAATGTGTGTCCATTTCATCGATACCAGTTTATTTGCAATATCAAGATTCATAGTCGTACCAAATCCCTTGTAAACAAGTACATCCGCGCTCATAAATCCACTTATAAACAGCTTATCGTTTTCACCAATATCCTGTGTTATTTTAGCATTAAGGTCGTAAAAATTGAAATCAGGCAAAGGGACTAACGGGTCTTCAGGATAAACTGCTTTTATTAACTCTAAATATGTCCTTCTGCCTCCAAGGAAAAATGAACCATTTCCCAAAGGTCCTTCAACCAACATTTGCGAAGAGATTAATCCAAGTGTTGCCATACCTTCATATTCTTCATGATTACCGTTTTTTTGAGTTATATTCAGTACTGATGATAATCTGCCGCCATACTCAGCCGGAAATCCACCTTTTATTAATTCTACATCTTTAACAGCATTGGAATTAAAAGTTGATATAAAACCGAATAAATGTGTCGGATTATAAACTGTGGAACCGTCAACCAGAACAAGATTTTGGTCAGGTGAACCACCTCTTATGTATAGTCCGCTTGAAATTTGAGAAGATGTCAGAACTCCGGGCAGATATTGTAAAGACCTGAAAACATCTGCTTCACCGCCAATCCTGATTTCCTTTAATTGCTGTACCGGTATGTTAACTTTACTAATAGTTATTTCCCTCTTCTCATTATCTCTGTTTGCTTCTACATATACTTCACCTGTCATTACAGAAGAGGATGCCAATTCAAAATCCTTTC
Organism: uncultured Hyphomicrobiales bacterium; assembly: GCA_964511865.1. Taxonomy (GTDB): domain Bacteria; phylum Bacteroidota; class Ignavibacteria; order Kapaibacteriales; family UBA2268; genus ChocPot-Mid. The sequence goes on from CAZEHW010000016.1 coordinate 2,010, forward strand.
TTAAGGAAGAACCTTTTTTGAATTCAAGAGTATCTGATTTTTTGATGTAACCGATAAAGGAAATTTCAACGATATATTTTCCGGGAATGATATTTGTAATCGAAAAGAAACCAAGCTTGTTAGTATATGCCCCTTTTTTTGCACCCTTTACGCTAACAGATACACCAATTAAAGTTTCTTTAGTTTTAGCATCAACAACATAACCGCTAAGTCCCGATAGATTAGCATCTGCGGGATTAGACTTACCTATGTAAAAAACAAAAAATAATAATAAATATATATAAAATATTTTTTTCAAACAATTTTCTAAGATTAATTTTCAACAAATTGAATTGACAAGGTTTATATACGGTAAAAATGTTAAATTGTTTTAATGAGAATGAAAATGAAGTTTATATTTTTATAATAAGTACTTCAGAAAAATATAAGTAATATGACATTTGTCATTCCGAACTTAGTGAGGAATCCAGTATTCATAAGGTTTACGGATTCTTTGCTTTTCTCCTTTTCGCTCAGAATAACATTTCCAAAGTTTCCATTAGTTTTAAAAAAGCAGTTACACAGAGTTCCACTGAGAAGTCACGGAGTTCCAAAGAGAAGAATTAGAAGGGGAGAATAATGTATTATTCCAATTTATACCTTATCTTTCTTTTGCATTTCGGAAAAAATCTTGATTACCTTTTCCTTGAATTCAATCTCTATATCACTCCGGTAAATCATTTCTTCCAACTCTTTAATTCGATTAAGAAGTTCTTCTTAGTTGAATCATTATTCAATTCCATTTCATCAACCATCATATTTATATTTGTATTTTCTCTCATCATTTTACATTCTACATTTTACATTTTACATTCTACATTTTACATTATTTCCAAAAGCCTATACCCAATACCCTAAACCCTATTCAAAGAAACCGCCCCTGCCTCATGAATAATCCCGTTCATATAAATTTCGGGAATGACAATCTCACAGGTAATGAAATTAAGTGTAATACCTGCTTCAACAAACATTTCCTTTGTACGGTTGTAAGATTCGAGCCATTTGCCATTCGTGTGTTTGTCATAAAAATCCTGTCCGTCTTGATGGATAACTACCTCCGAAATCCCACATTGTATTATAGCTCTTGCACAATCGGTGCATGGCATCCAAGGCACATACAGTTTACAACCTTTTAGCATAATTCCACGTCTTGCGGCATTGTAAATGGCATTTCTTTCGGCATGTTCCATCCAAAAGTATTTTTCTCCCCCTTCACGAGAAAGCCGTTTTTGTTCATCATCAATTTCGATACCTCTCGGCAAAGAGTTATATCCCGTCGAAACGAGGATATTGTCGTGGTCAACAATAACGGAGCCGACATGAGTATGTCCGTCCTTGCTTCTCATTCCAACCAAATAGCACATTGTAATATATAACTGGTCCCAACCGGGTCTTTTTAATTCGTTCATATTAAAAAATTAATAAATGAAACATTCGTCAAAACAAAAATAACTATTATTTAAATATATGGATTGTAAATATGAAAAAAATTATCCTGATTTTATCTTTTGCAATTTCTGCATTGCTTATTTCATGCGTGTCAGCAGGAAAATATGATGAAATGGTTTACAGCCGTGATTCCTTGCAGATACTTTATGACTCTTTATTTAAGGATTTTGAAAACAGCCAAAAATCGTTAATGGAGGTAACCGAAGCAGCGTATGACCTTGAGAATAGGGAAAAAGAACTTATGGCTGAATTGACGATTACAAAAGAAAATTATGAAAGACTGAAAAGTAATAGCTCAACGACTACCCGCGATATGATGGATAACATCGAAAAACTTCAAAGAACAATAGCAGACAAGCAAAGAGAAATGCTTGAGTTTCAAGACAAATATAACCAAATACAAAACAAGCTGAAAGCAAGGGAAGAAGCAATGGACAAACTTCGCAACAGATTGCAGAAAGCATTACTTGGCTTTGCCGATAAAGGGATGACTGTTTCAATACAAAACGGCAAGGTTTATGTCTCGCTATCTAATCAGTTGCTTTTTAGCACCGGCTCAACAGATATTGACAAAAAAGGTAAAGAAGCACTTCTCGAACTTGCAAAAGTGCTGAATGAACAACCGGATATTAATATTTTAGTCGAAGGGCATACGGACAATCAGCAGATTCGTCCCGGAGGCAGATTTAAAGACAATTGGGATTTAAGCGTTATGCGTTCTACGGAAGTGATAAGATTTCTTTCTCAGGAAGGTCAGGTTGACCCTTTGAGAATAACAGCATCGGGCAAAAGCGAATTTTATCCCATTGAAAAGGGAGAATCTCCGGAAATAAGGGCAATCAACAGGAGAACTGAGATTATTCTTAGCCCTAAACTGGAAGAATTACTTGAAATTATTAATGAATAATTTGTTCATTACTTTTAAAAATATTTGGAGTAGTTATGATTAATCTGAAGAACTTTTGGATGATATCAACCATTATTATTTTTGGTGGAATTAAGTGCTTCTCTCAGGAAGATACGTTAATTACCCCGCAAATTCCCGATGCACCTAAAATTTATATTTTATGTTCCTATTGCGATATTACTTACATAAAGCAGGAAATCAGTTTCATGAATTATGTTCGCCATCCGGACGAGGCAGATATTAAAATACTAATAACTACAACTTCAACAGCTTCAGGTGGTGATGAATATAAACTGGTTTTCGAGGGAAAGGAATCATTCCAAAAACCAAACGATACTTTGATTTACATTTCAAAAATGAACGATTCCGAAGATTTATTAAGAAAAGGTATAGTTCAAAAAATAAAGTTGGGGCTACTTCCATACATATCAAATTCCTCAATTGCTGATAATTTAACCATAACATACAATAAAATACTTGAGAATGAAAAACCACCAGAGGATTCATGGGATTATTGGATGTTTTCGTTAAGTACTTATGGCTATTTTTCAGGAGAGAAATCGAGTAACTCCAAGTCTTTGTGGGGTTCATTATCGTCTTCGAGAACTACAGAAGATTTGAAATTCGAGTTAACATATAATTACAGCTACAATGAGGATAATTTTGTAATTGACAATTCGACAATTAGTTCAATATCAAAAAGTAATAGTGCTTATATGGAACTAATCCCAAGTATTAACGAACATTTTTCAGCAGGACTTTTTGCGAATGCAAATCAATCTTCATATTATAACACCGATTTCTCCGGAAAAATTACCGGAGGTATAGAATATAATTACTATCCATATTCCCTTTCTACATCAAAGCAATTAAGTTTCAGATATGTAATCGGTTATCAATATTACAAATATTTTGAAGAAACCATCTATGACAAAGTAACAGAAAATCTCGGAATTCACAAAATTTCTGCAACTTATCTTATCAAGGACACATGGGGTTCAATCAGTACATCTGTGTCGTATTCAAACTATTTGAATGATTTCTCAAAGAAAAATCTCTATGTTTCTTCCGGTTTATCCCTATATCTATTTGGAGGGCTTTCCATGAGTCTTTCAGGAAGTTTTTCGATGATACATGACCAGGTTTATTTACCCAAAGGTGGAGCAGAACCTGAAGAAGTGATTCTCAGAAGAAAAGCTATTTCAACAAATTACAGCTACTACTGCTATTTTGGCTTAACCTATTCATTCGGGTCAATATATAATAATGTTGTTAATCCCAGATTTTAAGACTTTTTATTCTTATTGGTTTACTTTTAAAAACATTCTAAATAAAAAATAATTTGAATAAATCCTGATAAAAACTTAACTTAACTTTTAATATATTTACTATTTTAAAATATTTAATATAGAAATAACTAACTTAATTTTTTATTTAATGCTTAAATTAAACAAGGAGTGTTATATGGCAGATGAGAAAAAGTTTGTGCCTTTCGTTCCCGCAGAATCGAATATGGCAGAGTTTACAATTAAGGCGCTTCTAATAGGGCTTATATTAGCAGTTATACTTGGAGCCGCCAACGCATATCTTGGACTGAAAGCAGGTATGACAATTGCCGCAACTTATCCAGCGGCAGTTATCGGAATGGCTTTGCTCAAGATTTTTAAGGGTTCTATTTTAGAAGAGAACATGACGAGGACAGTAGGTTCAATCGGTGAATCAGTAGCCGCCGGAGCCATTTTTACAATCCCGGCATTTTACATTGCCGGACTTTGGGACCCATTTCTGACTTCCAAAACTTATATTACAGCTACATTAATACTTGTTTTCGGTGGTATTCTTGGTATTATGTTCGTAGCGTTGCTCAGAAGAGTTATGGTCGAAGATGCCGACCTTCCTTTCCCTGAATCAGTAGCCGCCGCAGAAATACACAAAACAGGACGTTCCGGTGGAAGCAGGTCTAAGTTCTTATTTGGTGCAATGATTGGTGGTGGCGTTATTAAAGTGCTTACTCAATTACATATCATTCCTCATATCTGGGAAAAATTCGTAGTATTTTCCAAACAAGTTGTTACAGGAACTCCTATTGCCGGTCAGGGTGGAATGCTTTTAAGTTCTCCCGGTATAAGCCCGGCATACATGGGTGTAGGATATATAATTGGTCCTCAGCTTGCATCGCTGAACTTTTCGGGTGGTATGATTGCCTGGGGTTTATTAGCACCGATTATTCTTTATTTCCTCGCTCCAAATCTTGATTTTGTCGGATGGGCTAATATGCTTGTTCAAACAAAAGGTCTAACCGAATCTGAAGCTTGGATGAAAGTAAATGACCCTCAATTCCAAATAATTGAAGTCTGGAAGTATATTGTCAGACCAATTGCAATTGGTGGTATGCTTGTTGGAGCATCTTTTACTTTATTTAGAATGAGAAAAAGCTTGATTGCTGGTATTGTTCGTTCAGTAAATGATGTCAAAAAAGCCGCATCAGGTACTGGTGCTGTTGTGGACAGAACTGAAAAAGACATGCCTTTTACTTGGATTATGGTAGGTATATTAGTTGTAGCTATCGCTACCTTCCTGATAACTTTCATGATATTTGAAACATCATTCCTGATAGCATTTGTGGCGTCAACAGTGATGATTATTTTAGCATTTTTCTTTGCCGCAGTATCAGGATATCTTGTGGGCATAATGGGTTCGAGCAACAATCCAATCAGCGGATTAACATTAACAGCATTAGTTGTAACTGCATTGATACTTGTACTCTTGGGAGTAACATCTGACTCAGGTGGAGTAGCCGCAGTTTTAGGTGTTGCCGCTATCGTTTGCGTATCTGCCGCTGTAGCAGGAGAGATGCTTCAGGATTTGAAAGCCGGACATATTTTAGGTGGTACTCCTTGGAAAATGCAGATTGGCGACATTATTGGTGTTGTTCTTTCCGGTGTTGTTATGTTTGGTGTTTTAGCATTCCTGAATGACGGAGATATTGCTATGGGACAGAAATTTGGCTATGACGGTGGTTTTGGAAGCCGCACACTTTCTGCACCACAGGCAGGTCTTATGGCTATTTTAGCAAATGGAATTGTTGGCGGTCAGATGGCTTGGCCCCTGATTATTGTAGGTATGCTTATGGGTATTGGCTTTATCTTAATGCAGGTCAAAAGCCCTATGCTGGTTTCTGTCGGTATGTACTTACCTTTAGAAACAACATTTGCAATTTTTGTAGGTGGTTTAATTAAAGGCATAGTTGATATGATGACAAAGAACAAGGGCTTTGCACCTAATCAGCTTGCAAACATCGAAAATGTCGGAGTGCTGCTTGCCTCGGGCTTCATAGCCGGTGAGGCACTTATGGGACTAATATTTGCAGGACTGGCAGTCGGCGATATCATACCGGAAGCGGTTTGGCCCGGTTCTCCATTCGTACTTAGCTTAGCAGTTCTTGTAATAATCGGATATGTTTTGGTTAAATTACCATTGAATAATGCCGGAGCTAAAGAATAGCAAAGTATAAAGTTTATAAAGTTTATAAAGTTTGAAAGTTTTAAAGCATGGAAAACTGCAAAGCTAAAGAACTAAAGAACTAAAGAACTAAAGAACTAAAGAACTAAAAAAGAAGTGATGAAACCTCCAACGGATTCTTCACTTCTTTTGTTTTACAAACGATTGTCATCCTGACATGTCCCGATTTATCGTGGAGTTTCCCGTTCTGTCTTTGTTACATCTGACAGCAAAAAACAGCGAAATCCATCAATCAGCGAAAATCTACGATTCAGACTTTTGCGTCCTTGCTTGAAATTCTTCCGACTTCCATTTTACATTCTACATTTTACATTTTACATTTCACGAAAAATTAAAACTAAAGACTATCGACTGTTGACTGTCGACTACCGACTATCAACTATCAACTACCGACTTAATAATTCTCCTTCAGCTTAGCACTTTTTATAGACCTTTTAATTTCATTTAATAAAAACTCCTGAGCACAAAATGCCTTCTCTCCTTCTGAAGGAGTTATTTTCTCATAATTCCCGTCCGGTAAAAGTCTCCATGATTTTGTATTGTCCTTCCAGTAAATATCCAAAAGAGTCATTATTTTGTCCTGCAGTGCGGGCTCATGTATCGGGAACATAATCTCAACTCTTTTATGCAGATTTCTTGTCATCCAATCAGCACTTGACAAATAAAACTCAGATTTGCCTGAATTCTTGAAATAAAATGCCCTGCTGTGTTCAAGAAATCTTCCTAGTATGCTTCTTACTTCTATGTTCTCACTTAGTTCAGGTACTCCCGGCTTCAAGCAACAAACTCCTCTGACAAGCAGTTTGACTTTTACTCCCTTTCTCGAAGCTCTGTAAAGAGCATTAATAACTTCGCTATGAGCAAGTGAATTCATTTTTGCAATTATCAGTCCGGGATTTTCCTCAGAATGAAATTCGGTCTCTCTGTTGATAAGTTCAATAATTGACCTCCGAAGGTTAATCGGAGCAACAAAAAAGCTTTTCCACTCCTTCAAACATGAATATCCCGTAAGATAATTAAACAAGTAAATAGCTTCCCTCGAAAAATCTTTATTGTTTGTAAATAACCCAACATCTGTATATAATCTGGAGGTTGAATGATTGTAATTTCCTGTAGCAAGATGTAAATATGTATTTAAAGTATCACCTTCTTTTCTGACAATGATTGCAATTTTACAATGAGTTTTTAAACCCAGCACACCATAAACTACATTAGCACCTGCCATTTCAAGTTCCTTCGCCCATATAATATTATTTTCCTCGTCAAATCTTGCCTTTAACTCGACGAAAGCAGTAACATCCTTTCCATTTTCTGCGGCACGTTTCAAAGCGGCAACAACAGGAGAATTTCCTCCGACACGGTATAAAGTTATTTTAATAGCTAAGACATTCTTATCTTCCGAAGCTTCATTCAATAGTCTTAAAACACTATTGGTAAATGAATCATAAGGATGATGTACTATTAAATCTTTATTTTTAATTACATCAAATATGCTGTTTGAATCATCTCTCAATTCAGGAAGAACTCTTGTCTGAAAGGGAATATCTTTCAAATTTCTTTTATCAATTTTTAACATAGACATAAAATCAGGCATATTTAAAGGTCTTCTATGTGTATATACATCTTCCATATCTAATTCTAAAGAAGTCCTGAGAAACTCAATCATTTCATTATCCATCTCGGCACAGACTTCCAATCGAACAGCGGCGCTTCCCCATTTCGTTATTTTAATATGTTCGGCAATCTCAGTTAAAAGGTCTTCTGCCTCGTCCTCAGCTATTTCAAAATCAGCATCCCGCGTAACTCGGAAAGTATTTGTACTCGTAACTTCCAGACCGGGAAAAAGCTCTTCCGCATGAGCTCTGATAACATGTTCAATAAGTATCAGGTGCGTATTCTCTTCATTTTTTAATTTTATTAATCTTGGCAATACAGAAGGTACCTGAAGAAATGCTACTTTTTTCTCAGGGACTCTTTTGTCGGTATCTAAAAGCATGAATGCAATATTCAAACTTCGGTTAACCAGTTTCGGAAAAGGATGAGCCGAATCCAAACTCAAGGGTGTTAATACCGGTAAAATACATTCGTGAAAATGCTGTGTTAGATAGCTTTTATCGTCATCGGTTAATTTGGAATAGTCATCAATAAAAATATTTTCTTTTTCAAGAGCCGGCAAAATATCATTCATGAGTAATTCTTCCTGCTTTTGATAAAGAGGCATCATTCGCTTTCTGATTTCAGACAATTGGTCTTTAGGAGTCATTCCGTCAAACGACAATTCTGTCAGTCCCGCGGCTACCTGCCTTTTGAGACCAGCAACGCGAATCATAAAGAATTCATCGAAATTGGAACTGACTATTGCGATGAACTTTAGACGTTCGAGTAAAGGATGTTGATTACCTTCTGCTTCAGCCAGAACTCTTTTATTGAACTCTATTAAACTTAGCTCCCTATTGAAAAATCTTTCAGTAGGATTTTTATCCAACATCTGATTAGCAAGTATCATATTTAAAACCACAACTTAATTATTAATACATATAATACAATTATACAAACATTGTGCCAAATTATATAAAATTCTAATATTGATTAACATTACCACATTACATTTCCGAATTTCCAATTCCTAACCATCCACTGTCCACGGTCATCCTGAGCTTGTCGAAGGACAACTAACGACTAACGACTAACGACTATTTACAATACTTATCAAGGAAATTGAAGAATTCACGATACCAAACAATCTGCTCCTGAGGATGAACAAGCCAATGATGTTCGTTAGGATAATATATTAGCTTCGAAGGTATCCCCTTATTTTGAGCAATAGTGAAAGCTTGTAGACTTTGGTCGTAAGGAACACGGTAATCTTTTTCACCCGTTGAAATCATTATTGGGGTATCCCACCTGTCCGAAAACATGTGCGGTGAGTGCATTGTATATTGTGCTCTTGCCTGCTGACTTAAGAATGTACCACCGAATTCCCAGTTTGGAAACCATTGTTCTTCTGTTGAACCATGTTTGCTCTCGATATTGAAAACACCGGCATGAGCAACAAATGCTTTGAATCTCTTGTTGTGATTTCCTTCAAGCCAAAATGTTGTGAAACCGCCGGCACTTCCTCCGATTGCCGACAACTTATCTTTATTAACATAAGGAAGGATTGCCATAGAATCAGTAGCATCAAGCAAATCATTCATGGCTTTACCACCCCAATCCTGAGAAATCTCATCTACCCATGCTTGTCCAAATCCGGGACAACCACGTCTGTTGGGTGCCAGTATAATATATCCTTTGGATGCCATTAGCAAGAAATTCCAACCATAACTCCAGTAAGGACTAACTGCTTGTTGCGGACCTCCCTGGCAATAAGTAATCACAGGATATTTTTTATTTTTATCAAAATCCGGAGGGTAAACAACCCAGCTCTGAAGCTTTTTCCCATCTCTCGTTGTTATCCATTTTTCTTCAAAAGTTGCCTTATTAATGTTCTTCATTGCATCAGTATTGATGTTTGTGATTTGCTTAATTATTTTATCCTTTCCGGCTAAGGGCATTGAAAAAATTTCTTCCGGTCCGTTATAATCTCTTTTACTGAAGTATAAAGTTTTATCGTCAGAACTGACAGCTAAGAATTTATCACCATAGTTACACATACCTGTTAAAATAGTTTCAATCTGTCCACCTGTTGAACTGACGCGGAATATCTGTGATTTACCTTCTTTAATCGATGTGAAATAGATAGAAGTGCCATTTGAAGACCATGCAATATTATCCACCCAATCATCAAATTTTGTTGTTAGGTCATTATACCTGCCGGTTTTTAATGAGAAAGTCATTAAGCTGACTTTATCCGATTCAAATCCTGCCCTTTTTTGACTTTTAAAAGCTATAAAAACCCCATTAGGTGAGTAAAGAGGTTCCATTTCAAATCCTGCAAAAGGAAAGTTTGTCTCACCTTTCGTTATATTTATAGATTTTCCTCCTATAGCTGATGCTGTAAATATTGATGAATTAGTACTTGATTCGAAGTCATCAACCTTTTTACAAGTATAAGCGATTTCATTTCCGTCACTTGACCATGCTATTTGATTTGCACCTCCAAATGGTTTTAAAGGAGTATCGTATCTGTCATCTTTCATCAAATCAAGTGGTTCGTCTCCGTCAACAGGCATCACAAACAAATGCATAAATTTTTCGTCAGTCCATTCATCCCAGTGGCGAACAGGTAAATTATCATAAACGCGTACATTTGCTTTAGGCATATCGTCGTATATTTCATTGATTGTTCTGTCAATTTTTACATCAGAAACAAAAGCCAGATACTTGCCCGAAGGAGACCAGGAAATGAAAGATATACCTTCTTCCATATTTGTTACTTGCTTGGCATCACCACCGTCCAAATCCATAATGAATCCTTGGGAAGAACCATTTCGGTCAGAAATAAAACATATCTTTTTTGAATCAGGTGCCCAAAAACCATTGCTGTTGTGCTTACCGGAGTATGTTAGACGTTTCATCTCACCGCCGGTAACTGATATTAAATACAAATCTGAAGATCCCGAATTCTCATTCAGATCTGGTGTTGTTATTGTCATAAGCAAGAATTTCCCATCAGGTGAAAGTTGAGTATCTGATAGTCTTTTTAAGGACATTAATTTTTCCGGAGTCAGCAACTCTGCATTTGTAATAGTTGCTGATATCAGAAAAGCAAATAGTAAATAAATAACATTTTTTTTCATAGCAAACTCCCAAAAGTTTTTAATTAATATGTAAATTATATTAACTATTAACTTAATAAAAATGAACGATAAAAAGTATAAATTTAAATTTTTTTTTAAATAATATTGAATTATGATGAATTTTTGTTTATTTTACTATAATTAATTAGTTAATTTCAAAAAAATAATGAATTTTTTATTCATGATTTATATCTTTTTAATATTTATGTTATCCTTTACAAGACTATGCTCTCAAGATGCACCATCTCCGGATAAAGTAACTTATCGTCCGGCGACAGTGGCAGGTACATTTTATCCTGAAGATGCGGATGAATTGAAGAATTGGATAAAAAAGTTTCTTGACAAAGGTGCGGCTTCGGATAAATCACAGAACATCTTGGGTATTGTTGCACCGCATGCCGGTTATGTATACAGCGGTTGGGTTGCCGGTCAGGCTTATAAAAAAGTTCAGGGAAGAAATTTTGATGTAGTTATCGTGATAGCTCCAAGTCATGTTAAAGCTTTTCGTGGTTCTTCGGTTTTTGATGGAGATGCCTATATTACTCCATTAGGAGAACTAATAGTTGATAAGGAACTCGCAAAAGAAATCAGCAAGGTTAATGATTTGGTAATAATGTCAAGAGAGGGACATGGATGGAAAGGCGACAGGTCGGAGCATTCTTTGGAAGTGCAATTGCCATTTATTCAAACAGTTTTACCTAAAACAAAGATTGTTCCTATTGTAATGGGTACACAGGATTTTGAATCCGCTGATGCTTTAATGAAAGCGATTGTGTTTTCAGTAAGAAAACTGAATAAAAATGTGTTGATTGTTGCAAGTTCTGATATGTCTCATTACCACGATGAAACAACTGCATCATCAATGGATGAAAAACTGATAAAAGCCTTTGGAAAATTTGATTATTTCAGAATTGCACTTAATACATTTACCAGAAGATGGGAAGCCTGTGGGGGCGGTCCCATTGTTGTAGCAATGATGGCTTGCGAACAATTAGGTGCAAATAAAACTGAGACTGTTCAATATTCAAATTCTGCAAATTCACCATACATTCAAGGTGACAAAAAAAGTGTTGTCGGTTATTTTTCCGGAACAATTTTTTGCGACGATATTTCTGATGATTTACTTCCACTAATATCAAAAGAAAACCGTCAAAAATTGCTGGAAGTAGCAAAAGCTACAATAGTTAATACAGCAAAAGATGATGAGGAAATAATCAATATCGATATTCCCGTAGAACTTTCTGACGAATATGCAGTATTTGTTACTATACATAAGCATGGTCAATTGCGTGGTTGCATGGGACATACAATTGCCGATAACAATTTAGTATCAGCAGTTGAAGAATCTGCTAAGCTCGCATGTTCCAGAGACCCTCGTTTTTCACCTGTTGATGCTGGTGAATTAGAGGAACTCGAATATGAGATAACTGTTCTTTCAAGAATGAAAAGAGTGTTAGATATTGAGGAAATTGAGCCCGGAAGAGATGGAGTATTATTACGTCTGGGTTATAATTCCGGATTGTTTTTACCACAGGTTGCAACTGAGCAAAACTGGGACAGAAAAACACTTCTCGAACAACTGGGGAGGAAAGCAAATTTGCCAAAGGATTCATACAAAGACAATAAGGCTGAATTATATGTATTCAGGGGTATGGTTATAAAATAAAAAATTTGTTTCGCTACCAGAAATATTTTTCATATGTTTGCTGTTTAAATTTTACAAAATCTGTTTAGATTTATTATTTTATTTATGAAAAAAGAAGTTACAACTCCGAAAAAAAGAAAAAGGATAACTCCTAAAATTGAGGTTATTGGTTCTTTCAGTGTCAAAACTGAAAAAATAAAAATTATTGAAACTATAATCAAGGAAATTGGCAAATTTGCCGATGAACAAAAAGTGAGAATCTATGTTGTAGGTGGTTATGTTCGTGATTATTACTTAGACCGGCTTAGAACTGATTTTGATTTTACTGTAATCGGAGATGCTGTTAAATTTGCAAAAAAATTAGCGAAACAATATAAATCCAAAGCTGTCATATTCGAACAATTCGGAACAGCAATGGTTCAGATTGGAGATTATAAATGTGAATTCGTTGGTACCCGCAAAGAAGAATATAAAGAAGATTCAAGAAAACCAATAGTAACTCAGGGGACTCTTGAAGACGACCTCAAACGCAGGGATTTTACCGTCAATGCTATGGCGGTTTCTGTAAATGCTGACACTTTTGGTGATTTAATTGATAGGTTCAATGGAAAACGTGACATTGGAGCAAATGTATTAAGAACACCCTTAGATCCGTATATAACTTTCAGTGACGACCCTCTTCGGATGATGAGAGCCGCAAGATTTGCTTCACAATTACATTTTACTATTGATTCAGCTTGTATAAAAGCTATACAACAAATGAATGAAAGGATAAATATCATTTCTCAGGAACGTATAACTGCTGAAATCATTAAAATTCTTGAATCCCCAAAACCAAGCACCGGATTAAATGTACTTTTTGAAACCGGTTTGTTGAAGTTTGTTTTTCCTGATCTCTACCGTCTCGCAGGTGTTGAAGTTATCAAAGATGGTGACCGCAATTGGGGACACAAAGACGTTTTTCGTCATTCTTTACAGGTCGTTGATAATGTTGCTGTAGAATCTGAAAATCTTTGGCTTCGTTTTGCCGCATTGGTGCATGACATTGCAAAATCGGTAACTAAAAAATACGTGAAAGATATCGGCTGGACATTCCACGGTCATGAAGAATTAGGTGCAAGAAGAATGGAAAAAATATTTCGTGACATGAAATTGCCTATGGATAATTTAGCTTATGTTGAAAAACTTGTCAGACTACACCAAAGACCAATGTCTCTTGTTGACGATGGAGTAACAGATTCAGCTATAAGAAGACTTGCATATCATGCAGGAGATGCTTTAGAAGATTTGTTCCTGCTTTGCCGTGCTGATATTACTACAAAGGATATTTCCAAATCCAAGCAATATATGAGGAATTATGACAAGGTTACGGCTAAAGTTATATTAGTCCAGGAAAGAGATAAACTAAGAGAATTTCAATCTCCTGTGCGTGGCGAAGAAATTATGGAAATCTGTAAGCTTGAGCCATCCCGAGCAGTTGGGATTATTAAAACAGCTATTGAAGAAGCAATTCTTGATGGGAATGTTGCCAATGAATATGAGAATGCTAAAGAATATTTAATTGCCAACAAGGAAGAATGGCTTAATAAAATAAGTAGCGGGGAGTGGGCTTAATCTTCTTCTTCTTCAGTTGATTCCTCAATGTCTTTTTTCTCAGTAATCCTGCAAATTGATGAGAAACTGCAGTTCCTGCACTCATTATTTTTTGGGTCAATTGGGAACAATCCATTTGCTATTTTTTCGACAATCTGAATTGCTTCATGAAGAGAACTATTCAATATATCTTCCAGATTTTCTGAAGATTTTAAAACTTGAGTATAACTTCTATAAAGTTCTTTTGGTATTCGAGGATTATCTTGCTCAACTAAAATAAATTTATGTGTTCTTGATTTTTCGTTAACTATTTCAGGTTCGAATCCATAGTAAACACCGCCATAAGGTTCAGCTTCTATTTCATAAAATTCTTTTAAAATATTTTTTATTGCTAAAATATAAAGCGGCATTTGAAAAGAAGTATTTTTAATGACATCAGAATTTTTGGCAACTTTTGACATTGTATTTTTATAATCAGCTATCATAAATTTATAATTACCATTGTCATTACTCAATTCAATTCTGTCAACTTTTCCCTGTATTTTCAAACCATCTAAATCAACAAAATCTGTGTTAGATTTTTTCTTGCTGAAATAAGAAGAACCAAAAGCAAATTCGAAAAGGACCGGTTTGAATATATTGCTTTCTTCGATTCTGTCAAGCTCTGCAACCAGCCATTTTTGAAGAATACCTTGTTTGTTTATATTCCCCAAAATTCTCTCAGTTTCCAAATCGAAGAATGGATGAGAAAAACGAAATAAATCAAATTCCTTTTTAGCAATATCAAACAGTTGATTTAAATATACTTGTTCATTTTTTCTTTGCAAAGTAACCGGAACAATAACTGGAAAATCCGGATTTACAGGTTTAATATTGTACTCATAAGCATTGTCATCATACAAAATTCTCTGATTGCCTGAATAAAATTGATAAACAATACTGTGCAAAATATTTCCAATATCCAAAGGTGAAAGCTCCAGTTCAGGTTCTCTCGGTTCAGGAATCCTCAAAATCTTTTTAATAAAAAGTTTAAAAGGACATTTAACATATGTTTCAATATCTGTTATTGAAACCGGTTTGTCTCGATATCTTTCTAATCTTTTTTTAGCTTCTTCAGGTAACAAAGAAACATCAATTATACCATTATTTTTCTCTGATTGATTGAGAAAATATTCAATAAATTCAATTGTTTTTTGAACACCTACTACCTTGTTTTTTAGCTTTTCATACCGAGCCGGTTGAAGTGTGGGTTGTTTTTTCACTTCATTAATAATTGTTCCTGCCTCGGAATATAATTCATTTTCACTCTCTATAATGTTTATCCATGGTAAATCTGAAGATTGTTTTAATATTGCATCTTCCACTTCAGTCGCAGGAATGTCTAATGCTTTTCTTATTTGTGAAATATTATAAACCCTGTTGTCATCTTTTAAGGATGTGATTTTTAATAACGCATCAACAAATGAAGAGCGGACAAGCTCTTCCGATTCACTTCTTTGAGGATATGTGATATAAATTCGTTTCTCAGATTTGTTGAGTGTACTCCTGTCATTAGTTAAAAATTGATAAAACTGTATTCTCTCAGATTGAATATGTCTTTCAATTGTATCCTTTAACTCTTTACCTAAAAAAGTTTCTGGTCTGTAGTTCATTGGGAACTCGCCGTCAACAGCACCACAAAGTATTTGGACTTTGTATGGTATTCCTCTTATCTGTTCAATAGAAGTTATATTAACCCCAAGATTTTGTTTTTCATGTATCTGATATTTTTCTCCGGTAATAGCAACTTTTAATTTGTTGATTAATTCAGTTAAAGTAAATTTCTTTCCGTTCTCTCTGTCAGTTGTAATATATGTTAGTTCATTTAATAATCCCAATAATGCATTTAGAGCCCTTGCGTCTTTTTCAATAGATTCTTCGTAAATAATCTTTTCAGGTATTGTGTATTTATCTTTATTACCGTAATAATCCTTAAATGATTTAAGAATATTATTTTTGACAGCTAAATTCTCAATAATATCTTTGTTGATTAAATCACTGAATTCTATTGGTGTATAAAGCTTTTTCTTAAAAGGAATTAAACTACGTAAAGTCTTAAAATCTCCAAGAGCTTTTTCTATCATTGCTATATCCTGATTTGCTCTATAGATTTCGTCACCATTTTCTGAAAGATTAAAATTTATATTATTTAATCTTTTCTTGGCTGATTCAATTTTTGATTCAAACATTTTTTCCCAAAAGTCAGCACCTCCTCTGTAAAAGCCGCCCATAATTCTGAATCTTTGAGCGATTCCAAAAAGGTTTTTTGAATCGAATGTTCCATCTCCAATAGCAAGGTAACTGCTCAGCAATGCCTTATGAACGTCAATAATACGATACCCATAATTTATAATATCCAACACAGCAAATATTGAGATTACTACGGAAGATGATGATAATTCAAATCTATCGCTAATATTTACAGGAATTTTGTAAGAATTAAAAATCTCTCTGAAAAGATTAGAATAAAGTTCAGGTTGCCTCATGCACACACAAATATCACTTGGTTTGAAGTTTTCCTTAAGCAACAAATACTTTGACAATTTTGCTATATATTTGACTTCATTTGTCCTGTTTTCAGCTTCAATAATCTTAACAATATTTGAGAATGCCTTATTTTTCAAGTCTGTATCAGTATTAAACAGCCGGGTTCTTAAATATCTTTCTCTGGGATAATCTTTTAATCCTGTATTCTCGGTTAAAAATAATGAACTATCGAGTTCTGCTTTTTCTTCAGCATCTTCGGGGGAACTGATTTTAAGACCGTTGTCATTGAATGTATTAATACATTCAACAAGATTTCCAAATAATGGTCCATTGTTTGTTGAATAATCAATATGCAAAGCAAATGGTGTTTTTGAATTTGCAAACAATGAAATAAATTTGATTTCAGGCATCTTGAAATCACTGAATCCATTTAATAAGACAAATTTCTTGTCCTTTAAAATTGAATTATATAATAAATCTTCATTTGAATGAGTAATTAAATAATCAGTAATCTTATTGAGCAATGCTGGGAAATCAAGATATTTGCCTTCCAAAAGTTCCTCGTATTTTTCATATAATTTGATAACATCTTCCAAACGTGCAGAGTCATAGAAAACAGTATTATTTTTATTTTGAATATCTTTTTTCAAATTGTCAACTGTCATCCCATCTTCTTTCAATCCAAAAATAACATTAGCCAATCTTTCGAGCAAAACAGAGGATATTCTTTTATTATTAGTTGAATAAAAAGTCAAATCTGCTTTCCCTGATGCTTCATCAAGAAGTGCCAGCCGGTAAGCTTCAGAGATACTGTTTCTCTTTCTATCGTCAAAAATGATGTCATAGCAGAACTCGGCAAAACCATTCAGTGTAAATGCATTTATTGATGGAATGGGCTTACTGTATTTTTCATAGTATTGTCTTACAGCATTTTGTTTTAATCTTCTTTCGAGTTTGCCGGTTGGTACAATCAAAATAATAGAATCCAATGTATCGTTTTCAATTGCATTCTCAAGCAATTCATCGGAAACGACAGGTAATTGAAAATTAAATTCCGAATTGTAAATTATTTGTGCCATTTACCCTAAAATCCAATAATTAAATTGTTTAATTCATTTCTTTATAAGCAATCCCTAATTCCTAACTCTTAACTGTTTGCTGCATTCCGTCCTTCCCTTTTCCCTTCTCCCTTTTCCCTTGTCCTGACTTCAGACTTCAGACTTCAGACTTCAGTCTTCTTATTCTCAGAATTTTCTTTTATTTAATTTATTAATTAACCACCTGAGCATTTCCGTATAATCATTTTCCGGGAGTTTGTCAATTTCATTATCCGCCTTATTGAAATATTCGCTGATACGTGTCTGAGCTTCTTCAAATACACCAAGTCTAATAAACAAATTCTGCATATCCTGAATATATTCCTTGCCTAATCCATTTTCCTCCATGAATTTTCTAAGTAGATTTACATCTGCCTTTGTCTTAGCTTTCTCGAGTGCTTTGATAATTAAAAAAGTCTTTTTCCCTTCGACAATATCCAGACCGATTGTCTTTCCAAGTTGTTGCTGGTCAGCAGAAATATCCAGTAAGTCATCCTGAATCTGGAAAGCCAGCCCTAATGAATTTGCATAATTTCTTAATGAGAGTATCTGATTATCATTTGCTTTGCCACAGTATCCTCCGATGACCGCAGAAGTTTCAAGCAATCTTGCAGTCTTTTTTGTTATCATCAGAATATAGTCTTCTAATTTAACATCTTTTTTGTTGTTGAACTGCATGTCATATGCCTGACCTTCACAGACCTCGATTAAACCCTGACTAAATGTTTTCATTATTTCACAGGCTCTTTTATTTTGTTCCATCTCCGGAAGCAGTCTCAAAGCATGTCCTACCATAACATCACCTGTTAGTATGGCTGTGGGTTCATCCCATCTTGCATGAATAGTAGGTTTGTTTCTTCTTAATGGAGACTTATCCATAATGTCATCATGAACCAAAGTGAAATTATGTAGAATCTCAACAGCAACTCCGCAATCCAAGGCATCTTCGGGTTTCCCGCCAACTGCTCCACAGGCAATCATAGGAAGTACAGCACGAATTCTCTTGCCTCCTGCTGTCATTATGTATTTGTAAGGTACATAAAGACCAACCGGTTCATCTACAATCACAAATTCTTCAATTCGGTTTGTAACTTGTCTTAAATATTCTGTATATAAATTCTCGTAATCTATAGCTTCCATTTTAATATCTCACTTATTGTTATGACTTAATATAATATTTCCCGGGAAGTTGTTTTATGCTCCCATTAAATTCCATGTTCAGTAATTTTACCATTGTCTCGGTAATATCCAGATTTGTTTTGTTAGCAATTTCATCAATATGAATCGGTTCATATCCCAATATATCAAAAATCTTCTGTTCTATTGAATCAAAATTATATGATTGTTTTTGCACGTTATTTCCAAACATTGAAGTAAGTTCTAAATCTTGCATCATATCATAAGGTGAGCTTGCCAGTGATGCAATATTCTTTTTAATTAAAAAATTTGTCCCTTTGCTTTTTTCGCTTTTTATATGACCGGGTATTGCGAATACATCTCTCCCCTGGTCGAAAGCAAATTTTGCAGTAATCATTGAACCACCTTTAACATCGCTTTCCACAACGAGAGTCGCTTTTTATATTCCGCTAATTTTGCGGTTTATTTTTGGAAAGTATACGGGCTTTTCGGTCACTCCACACTTAAATTCACTGATAACAGCTCCACCACTTTCAACTATTTTATCCGCATATTTTTGCTGGTAACTGCTTGGCAAAGCATCAATCCCACAACCGAGGACAGCATAAGTTATACCCTTAGCTTCGACAGCACTAATATGGGAGATTGTATCAATGCCGGAAGCAAGACCGCTTGTTACGATAATCCCATTTTGAGCAAAATAAGATGCAAATTCCTCAGCCATCATTTTTCCGTAAGAAGTACATTTGCGTGTTCCTACCATAGCAATTGATACGGAATCAGGATTTTGCAACTGTCCCTTAACAAATAGTATAATTGGTGGCAGATGAATTTGTGAAAGCAGTTGTGGATAATTTTCATCCACAAATGTTACGATCTTAACATTCCTTTTTTCACAAAGTTCAAGTTGAATTTTTGCTTCTTCCGACGGATGAACGCTTGTTTCAAAAAGTTCATTCCTTGAAAAAATATCGGATATTTCATTCGGTTTGTTTGGTTTAATTAAATCTTCATAAGAATCGAAAGATTCAACAGCACGGTATATCAAACTAAGATTAACTTTTTTGTAATAAGTCAAACTCAAAATTTCTTCAATAGTCCAGTTGCCGGGTAAACTCATAAATACAAATTCAAATTTGATAAAAAATCAAAAATACAAAAAAGCAGGGATAAAATTAATAAAAATTACATAAGTAAATGTTTTTAACGAATAGTAATTATTTTCTTTAATCAATAGCTCCACCATGATATGTCCAAGCAACTTTATTTCCAATCAAGTGTATATCATATTCTTTTTGATAAACATGTTTTAAACTATCTGAAACGATAGATTCATAAAAATAATAGTAGTACGAACCCAAACCACACCTTTGAAACATAATCTGCAATGGATTTCCACTTTCAAATCCTGTACATTCAATTTTATCAAGTTTTTGTTTAATTATTCCAATAGTTTTTCTGGTCCAACTTATTGAAGCTAAAAGGGAATCTGATATATCTTTATTGATAATCAATTCTCTTTCCGTATATATTGGATAATTATATTTGCAAAAAATAGAATCAGCTAAAGAAGTATCTAAAGTAATGATTTGAAACATTGCGAGTTCATGATTGTCTTTATATTCTAAGCGAACCAATTTGTTTTTAGGAATAACCGAACGAATATAATTTTCAAATTCTCTGAATTTGTTTTTATTTATTTGATAGTGATTAATTAATTCATCATTGGAATACCGTTTATCGAATACTCCAAATGCCGAATATACAAGTAATATATACCCAATAAAACTGAAAAATCCCAAAGAAAGAACAATAGTTAATCCAATAATGATTTTACGTTTCATAAGTTTATTAGTAATTAAATTAAGAGCATTTATTTTAAAAATCAAAAATACAAAAAAGGAGGGATAAAATTAAACAGAACTTTACGAAAGTTCAAAACTTTCGGAAAGTTCATTTAAAATATAACTAATCAATTTCCCCCACAACCACAACATAATTCTTTCCGTACTTCTTCGCACATTTCGGGCAGGTTGTGTACCACATATACCATTTCTTAATATTTAATCCTTTCGCTTTTGCAACAGCTTCGAAGTCCTTACACCATTTTCCGGTATCTTTGAATGGTCCTTCGTAAACCTTGCTGTAATACTTACCACTCAAAGTTACATTATTTGCTCCTGCTATTTCATTGTCAACTGCAAGATAAATATCCATATTCCATTTTGATGTATGGTCTGAAAGACAAAGATAATCAGGCATTTCGGCTCCTGCTTTTCTAATTGTAGCATCCAACCGTTTCATTACACTTCCGAAATTCAATGGTATATGGAATAAAGTTAAAACTTTATCCTTTATAAACTTCTTATTATCCCATTCAAATAATTTATCTTCCCATGGCCCGGTTCAAACTTCGGGCAACATTCAGCATGCTCACTCATAAATCCTCCTGAAAGTTTATCAAATTCAATAATTGTTCAATCCCTAAATTAAATATTTTTTTTGTTTTATAGAATAACAATTCTTGTTAATTTTATAGTTTACAAAATTACTGATTGTATTAATTATATTTTAAGGAATTGAAATGTCAAGATTTGTGTTATTATTGAGTCTATTGATTGTTTTATCATGTTCTCTTTTGTTGGCTCAGTCACCCAAAAAAGATAAAGGAAAATTTGTAACACCAAAAAATGAATTTTGGAATGAAATAAAAGAGTCAGTTGAAGAATTTGAAAAACCGAAAGAGGAAGAAAACAAATCATTTAAAATGGATTTTTCGGGCTATAACCTTCCAAAATCTATTTCAGAATTTACTCAGTACTGGCACAATGAACCTATCTCACAGGGTTGGTCCGGTATGTGCTGGAACTTTTGTACAACATCTTTTTTTGAATCTGAGATTAATAGGATACATGGGAAAAAGCTTAAAATTTCGGAACTTCATACCACTTATTGGGAATATATTGAAAAAGCTAAAGGATTTATCAGGGAAAGAGGCAAATCTGTTTTTGGAGAGGGTTCTCAATCCAATGCTGTCATTCGGATTTGGAAAAAATATGGCTGTGTCCCTTCTGAAGTCTATACCGGTCTGAATCCCGACCAAAAGCATCACGGTCATGAAAAAATGTATAACGAAATGATGACATATCTCAATTCTCTCAAAACGAGCAATGCATGGAATGAAGAGATTGCAATTGAAACAATTAAATCCATTTTAGATTATTACATCGGGAAACCACCTGAAGTATTCGATTTTGAAGGAAAGAAAATTACACCTGTGGAGTTTTTCAATAGCGTTGTTAAATTAAATCTTGACGATTATGTTGATATCATGTCCTTGATGCAAAGTCCCTATTACACAAAAGCTGAATACAAAGTTCCCGATAACTGGTGGCATTCAAATGATTATTACAATGTCCCGCTTGATGATTTTATGTCAGCAC
>CAZEHW010000017.1:0-16059 GCA_964511865.1 uncultured Hyphomicrobiales bacterium
TAAAGTTCATAAAGTTCATAAAGTTCATAAAGTTCATAAAGTTCATAAAGTTCATAAAGTTCATCAAGTTTAAAAGTTTATCAAGATAGTTCATTTTTCAAAATATATTTCATCAGTCGTCTAAAGTATACAACATTTTACATTTTACATTCTACATTTTACATTTCTCCCGTCTGCCGTCTGCCGTCTCCCGTTCACTCCTCAACCTTATACCCAATACCACGAATATTCTTAATATAAACTCCGGCATCGCCTAATTTTTCTCTCAGATTTTTGATATGAACATCAACAGTCCTATCCAGAACGCCTTTGTTTGAAATGTCTATATGGTTAAGAATTTGCTCTCTTGTAAAAACCCATCCTTTTCTTGAAGTCAAGAGCTGAAGGATTTTAAATTCCGTTGTTGTCAAATTAACTTTGATTTCTTTCACAAAAACTTCATATTTCTGTAAGTCCATCGTAAAATTTTCACCAAGTTTAATAATTTCAGAATCGCTTTTCGGCTCTCCACGTCTGATAACAGCTTTCACTCTTGCTAAAAATTCACGGATAGAAAAGGGTTTTGTGATGTAGTCATCAGCACCAAGTTCCAGCCCAAGAACCTTATCCATTTCGTCTGATTTTGCTGTTAACATTATGATTGGTATATTGGAAAGATTCTTTTTCTTCTTCATGTATTTGCAGATTTCATTTCCGTCAACATCAGGTAACATGAGGTCTAATATTACCAAATCGGGTTTATTATCCTTCAAAGATTTTATCAGGTCATTCCCATTTTCAAAACCATAAGTAACGTACCCTGCTTTTTTCAGGTTTATTATTACCAATTCTAAAATATCCGGTTCATCATCTACTACAGCAATTTTTTTTGATGAACTAATAATTTCTTCTGTACTGTTTTCTGATTTAACCATTTTTCTTCTCTGTTGATTTTATTAAGATTACAAATATAAAACCTTAATGTTAATATTGTGTTAATATAGTGTTAAGATTAGTTGAGTATCATTTAAACTTTTTGGCAAAAATGGAATTTTCAAATAAGCCCCATTTTCCCAAAGATGAAGTTGACTCGTGTAGCTAGGATTAATCGGGTCTTCGGATACTCCTCCCGGCAAAGAATACGACACATTATCCAAAGACATATCAGCAATAAATCTCATTGCAACAGAAGAAGTAATGCTGTAAGGTTTCGTATAATCCCATGCAGAGTAGTTAATAGTCGTATTATCACCGCTTCTCTTCATGTCATTTATTTTAAACACCGGTTCCAAAAATTTATTAACATTAAAAGGAATTCTAAATTTAAGAGTATGCAAATCGCCATACTTCCATTTTTTAATCTCTGAAGTACCATAAATCTTGGTAAGTGAATCAACCGTTTGCTTGAAACTAATCATTATCGTATATACTCTTGTTTGTTCTTCTATTGAAGGAGTATTATCTTCATTTGGTGGATAATATACTTTTAATACTTCAAGTGTCTTTATCAGAGCAAACTGAGGCATGTCGAGATAATATTTATATGCTTCACTACCTAATTGTAACTTAAAAATATTTTCTATTAATTTCATTGTGAACATATTAAAAATAGCCGGGGCAGAGCTCTCGGAAGAATGTAAAAAATCCCAGTTTTTAAGTGTTTTATAAACCCGCAGTTCATTTTCCTTCAGTATGTTTAGATTTGATTTCATTACCGGCTGTACGACAGAAAAGAGTTCTCTGGAAAAATCAGACAAGATATCTGTTTGCATTCTTTGAGCATCAACCACAGCTATCGAATAATTATCGGCTGATTGGTACTGTTGTATTAATTCCTCAAATCTTCTTGCTCTTGATGAAATGTCATAGTATTTTGAATAATTAATTTTCCGTTTTAAAGGATTATTTGATGCAGAGACATATTTTTTTGAGGGATTAAAAATAGATTCAATAACTCCAGAAGTATCCAATCCTGCCTGGTCATAATCCGGAAGCCAACCCGGATTTGGTATAATCATATTATTCAGACTTCCTCTTTTTGGAACAGCCCCTGCTGTCACAAGTCCGATGTTCCCGGATTTATCAGCATAAACAAAATTCAACGATGGAGATTTCCATGTTTTGAATACATACTTGAACTCCTCCCATTTTTGAACCTGAGTAAGTAAATATAATGGAGTCAACTCATCGGATGGGATGCTTCCTGTCCATTTATAACTAAGAACATACTTTTTCAAAATTTCGGGTTTTGTGCTTTCGTATTTTTGTTTTGGGTAGTCAATATCAATTTGTGAATACAAGTCAGAAATAACGGGAGAACGATGCGTTGCTCTCAGGTAATAAATAAAATCTTCTGATTTCGCTATTTTAATTGTATCTTTCTTATATTTAAATTTTTGATATTCAGTTTGAGATATTTTATATGAATCTTTGTTTTTGTCAGCTTTTTCAATAAAATAATCGCAATCATCAAGCATTGCATTTGCTATACCCCATGCTATTTTATCATTTCTTCCCGTTATAATAAATGGTATTCCGGGAATTGTATATCCTGCAACATTTGTTCCCGGATAACTAATATGAATTTGGTGCCACATTGACGGAATAGTAAGGTCAGAATGGAAATCATTTGCCATTATTGCTTCGCTGTTATCTTTCTGAATTTTTTTGAAAGCCCAAACATTACAGCCAAAAGAGCTATGATTTGAAAGTATATTATTAATATAATAATTTTGTGATTTCATCCCTTCTACAGATTTATTAAATTCATTTATAACACCCAATAAATGACTGTAGTATTTAGATTTATTTGAAAAACTCGACGAGATATAATTAATAGAATCACTTGAAAACTCATCATAAACAAATACAGAGTTTTTTTCATAATCAGGAATTAATCTCAATGTATTTTCAATTCCGATTATTTCAGCTATACTTCCAAAATTAATATCAGCTTTAAAACCAATGCTCATTTGATATGCAAAAAGTCTTTGTATTGCAAGACAATCTTCTACTGTCCATGGCTTCGGTTGATAATTTAAGACTGAAAATCCAAAATGAAGATTCTTTTTATTAATGGATAAGAATTTATTAACACCATCAGAATATTTCTTTAATAAATGCAAAATATGTTTATGAAGAATATTTTTATTTTGTTCAGCAATCGATTTAATATTGAGAGTCCGCATATATTTATCGAATGGCAGGTAATCTTTCCCAAAAATTTCAGAAAGCTCACCTTTTGCTGTTCTCCGCAGAATATCCATTTGAAACATGCGGTCACCTGCCTGAATATAACCTATTGCAAAATATGCATCAGATTCGTAATCTGCCACAATGTGTTTGATACCTGCAGTATGCGTATAAACATTAACAGCTCTTTTTAATTCATTTGTTTCGATTTCCTGTCTAATGTCGGGAATCGAAAGTGTATTTAAATGAAGGAAAAAGAATATCAATGCTATTGATACAAAAATAAAGGTTATAATCACCGCCGCAAATTTTTTTAATAACCACATATCATCAGTTTATTAAGTTTAAAAGTTTATAAAGTTCATAAAGTTCATAAAGTTTTTTATTAAATTCTTCCTTCCTCATTAATAATTAGTAATTGGTAATTAGTAATTAATTTAAAGCCATTTATTTTCTTTATACCAGTCAATTGTAATTTTCATGCCTTGCTCAATATCTACTTTTTGCTCATAACCAAAATCCTTTTTTGCTTTATCAATCGAACAAATCCAATAGTCCTGAATAAAATCAATCCCTTTTTCATAATTAAAAATTGGTGGTTTTTTTGCAAATTGACCAAAAAATTCAGTTATAGCGGCAGTACCCAAAACTAGAGAATGTGGTAACTTAAGCTTAATAACAAATTTTTTATTCATTAGCTTTGACATTAGAGGTATAAGAAAATTCCAAGTATAAAATTTCTCAGATGATATAAAATAAGTCTCACCTTTGGTATTTTCACTTAAAGCTGATTCAACAATTCCTCTTGCTAAATCCGAAGAATGAATTAAACTTACATATTTGGGTTTCAAACCAACCATTGTTGCTAATCCTGCTTTTACTGTTTTAAAAACAGAAAGTATCGCTGTATCGCGTGGTCCGTAAACTGCAGGAGCCCTAACTATAGTAATGGGGTATTTATCTTTAAATTTAATAACTTCATCTTCAGCTAATTTTTTACTTTTGCCGTATGCAGTTAAAGGTTTGCAATCTGTGTCTTCATTAACTGGATTATCAAGTGACTTTGCCGGTCCGGTTACGGTTTGACTGCTGACAAAAAGAAAACGTTTTAAACCCGGAGCATGCTCGTAAACCGTTTCAACCAAGTTTTTTGTTGCATCTCGGTTTCCCTTCAGGAATTCATCAAAATTTCTGGCAAATGTTAAGCCGGCAACATGAAAAATATAATCTGCATCTTTTACAGCTTCCTTTAATCCATCTTTATCAAATAGTGAGGTCTCAATCAATTGAACAGGTTTATCTTTTAACCAACGTAAGTTGCTTGTTTTTCTAACGATACATCTAACTTCAAATCCCCTCTCAATTAAAAGGTCAACTACATGACTTCCGATAAATCCGCTTCCGCCTGTTACTAATGCTATCAATTCGAAATCCTTTCTTTTATAAATCCCATATGTTTTAAAAACTTCACAATTACAAAAATATTAAAATTAAAAATACGAATTTCATTATTAATTCTTCTAAAAAGCAATAATATTGAAAAATAATATTTGAACTAAGAAAAAAATTCAATAAATTGTTATTTATTATAATTTAAATTAAATAAGATAATCAAAATTTTATGATTAAAGCAGTAATTATGGCTGGTGGTTTTGGCACAAGACTCAGACCACTAACAATGACAATACCTAAACCAATGGTTAGTGTTTTGAACACTCCCATGATGGAGCATATTGTCAATCTTTTAAAAAAATACGATATCACTGAAGTTATTTCTGTGCTGTATTTTCAACCTGAAATAATTACATCTTACTTTGAAGACGGTAGTAAATTTGGTATCGATATGAAATATATCAAAGCTGTTGCCGATTACGGGACAGCCGGTGCAGTTAGAAATGCTCATGAATTATTAGATAAAAGATTTATTATTATCAGTGGAGATGTACTTACTGATTTTGAATTATCCAAAGCTATTGAGTTTCACGAACAGAAAAAAGCAATGGCTACTATACTTCTGACAAGAGTTCCAAATCCTTTGCAATATGGAATTGTGATGACTGACAAGGAAGGGAAGATTACGAGATTTCTTGAAAAACCTTCATGGGGACAGGTATTCACCGATACTATTAACACGGGTATTTATATTTTAGAACCCGAAGTTTTAAAATACATTCCATATCAGGAAGAATTTGATTTCAGTAAAGATTTATTTCCTTTTATGCTAAAAAACAATCTGCCGCTTTTTGGATATGTTAATGAAGGATACTGGAGGGATATTGGTAATTTAAATGAATATCAAAAAGGACAGAACGACGCTATCAGTTCAAAAGTTCAGTTATCATCTCGCGGGAGGATGCATGGCAAAAACACTTACGGCAAAAATACCAAAATTGCTCCAACAGCCAAATTTACAGGTGCTAATTTCATTGGAGATAATTCTGTGATTTCGGAATACGCCGAATTAACAAATTCAGTTATTGGAGATGGTGTCAAAATTGGTGCAGGAGCCAAACTTACTAATGCTATTATTTGGAACAATGTTTACATCGGAGATTTTACTGAAATAACTGAAGCGGTAATATGTAATGATTGTAAAATTGGTTCTCATGTTACAATATCCGAAAATGTTTTTATTGCTGAAAAATGTAAAATTGACTCTGAAGCCACGCTAACATCAAATATTAAACTGTGGCCTAATAAGCACGTCGAAGAAGGTGCCATTTTGTCAACATCACTCGTACAAGAAGAAAAATGGCTTAGAGAACTCTTTACCGACGCCCGAATTTCGGGTTTGTCTAATTTGGAGATACATCCCGAATTTGGTGCTAAACTGGGAGCGGCTATTGGTATGACTTATGGTCAAAATGTAACAATTATTGCCAGCAGAGATACCGACAGAGTTTCACGTTTAATGAAAAGAGCTATATCAATAGGATTATCTTCAGTTGGTGTTAATGTTCATGACGTACAGACTATTTCCATACCTCAGACAAGGCAGGAACTAAGAACCAATAAGTATTCCGGTGGATTCCACGTTCGTAGGAGTCCGCGTGAACTGGGAAGAACAGACATAATAATATTCAGCAAGGAAGGAAGGGATATTAATCTTTCACAAACAAAAGCCATTGAAAGATACTTTTTTGGTGAAGATATCCACAGAGTTCATCATGACAGTGTTGGTAAAATTCATTATCCTGAAAGAAGTAACGAAATTTACCGTAACAGATACCTTGAATCACTTAATGTTGATATTATCAGAAAAGCAAAATATAAATTGATGATTGACTATTCTCATGGTCTGGCTTCAACAATTTTTCCGTATATTTTAGGTAAGTTGAATATTGATGCCCTAACTTTGCATGACTATGTTGATTCCAGAAAATTTCAGGCAAATGCAACTTTGGAAAATACTGATGAAGCTCAAAAGATTATGAAATCTCTTGGTTATGGTCTTGGTTTTATTATTGAACCCGGTGCCGAGAAAATTTCTTTGCTTGACGAAAGAGGCGTTTTATATAATCCAACAAGACTATTGACTATAATTACAAAACTTTTCCTTGAAACAAATAAAAAAAGGGAACCATATAAAATTGCTGTTTCAATTCTTGCAAGTCAGGATATTGAAATAATTGCTAAAGAATATAATGTAGAAGTTATAAGGATAAAAGACACTCACTCTGCAATGATGGAAGCTACAAGAGATGAAAGTATCATTTTTGTTGGCGGTGTTTGGGGAAATTATATTTTCAGAGATTTTCTTTTTGCGGCTGATGGAATGTTTTCTATCGGTAAAATTCTTGAAATGCTTGCTGAAACGGGACTGCAGATTTCTGCACTCGACATGGAATTGCCTGTAAGGGTTCAGCATCATAAAATTATTAACTGCCCTTGGGAATTAAAGGGAAAAGTGATGAGATGTGCTATGGAGTATTCTGAAAAATACACTAGAGAATTAGTAGATGGTGTTAAAATATTCGAAGATGATAATTCAGTACTGCTTCTGCCTGACCGTGAACATGCAGCATTCTTAGTCCATTCCGAAAGTGAGGATTTGGATATAGCAGATAAGATGACTAAGAAATATTGTGATTTGGTGAAAAAGTGGCGTTCTGAAAAATAAAATTTAATCTTTGGTTTGCTATTTTAACTTTTTTATTTAACAAATTATTTATTTATTGAAAATGAAAATATCAGAGATTTTAAATACTGACTCAATTATGGTTGATTTGAATGTTGAGTCAAAAAAAGAATTACTCGAGCAAATGATTTTTCTTGCAGAAAAAAGCCGGAAAATAATTGACAGAGATGAAGTCAGACAGGAAATTCTTGAAAGAGAAAAGATTATGTCAACAGGTGTTGGCAAAGGAATTGCTTTACCGCATGCAAAAACCAACTCAATTACTGATACTATTGGTGCGGTTGCAATATTAAGCCAACCGGTTGATTTCAACTCTATTGATGATAAACCCGTTTCAATTGTATTTCTATTACTCGGAATGGAAAATAATGTTGGTAATCACTTGAGATTATTGAGTAAAATATCAAGACTTATGAACAACGATTCTTTCAGAGGAAATCTCTTGCAATGCAGAACATCAAATGAAGTATTAGAGCTATTTATACAATTTGAAGATAAAGAGTAATAACAATTAACAAGTGACAATTTAAAAAAAATGATTTCAATAAATGAGAATTACCGGATACCGGAAAAGACTATAGAAGAAATAACGGAAAATTTTATCGGGAATATTCAAGCCGCACAGGAACTGGGGCAGGAATTTATGTACCAAACTCTAATGGATTACGGGAGCAAATTAGGCGATTTTCCAAAAGAATCTATGACCGAGGACAACAAGATTCACGGATGTCAATCAACGGTTTATATTACCGGGGAAAAAATTGACGGGAGGATATTTTTCAAAGGGTATGCCGATTCAAAATTAGTTTCCGGTCAGGTTGCAATTCTTCTTAGTATTTTCGATGGACAGATTGCTGAGGAAATAATTAATAATTCCAAACAACATTTGGATAAATTTGTCAGCAGTACAGATATCATAGCAAGTCTAAGTCCTTCCCGACAAAACGCATTCGGCAGTATGTACGAGCATGCAAAAAAGCTGGCAGTAAGTTTGTAGAGTTTATAAAGTTTGTAAAGTATAAAGTTCATAAAGATTTGTTGACACAGTTTAATTTTTTTAAAAAATTTAATTGATTCCAAAAAAAAATTCGATATTTCTGAGACGTTTTGCTGTTTTATGTGTCATTATAGAATATGGTGTGACATTTTTGTCAAAGGTTTGGAAAAATGAGAAAGAAATCTGAACGAATACTTTTTGTAGTAGTAATCTTCACAATTATCTACGTATCTAATTTATTTGCTGAGGATGAATATTTAGTTCGTACCCTTGGTATGGGTAAACTTCTATGTATTGCTTACAGTCCTGATGGTACTAAAATAGCGAGTGCCGGTAGCAGTGGATATATTTATATTTGGGATGTAGAATCAGGGAAAGTAACAGATACATTGAAAGGGCATACTGGTATGATTTATTCTATTGACTTTAGTCAAGATAGTAAGATGCTGGTTAGTGGGAGTGGTGATTCAACAATTAAATTGTGGGATCTTATTACAGGTTCAATTGTCCGAACTTTAATTGGACATTCAAATTCAGTATTAAAAGTTAGTTTAAGCTCGGATGAATCCAAAATTGCAAGCGCAAGTAGTGATAAAACTATAAAAATATGGGACAAAAATAGTGGAAATCAAATGAATTCAATAGACTTAGATCCAGATATTCGTTCAACTGCTTTTTGCTCTGATAGCATTTTTATAACAATAGGGAATGAAGAAAATATCTTCAAATTATGGGATTCTAAAACCGGATTGCTTATTCATTCTTTCGTTAGTCAACAATATGATGTTACATCAATTGCATTAAGCCCGGATGGTTCTCTATTAGCAAGTGGAAGTTCTGATAGGACAATATATTTATGGGAAACAAAAACTGGTTTTCTTATTAGATCTATTGAAGGTCATAGTGATAAAGTAAGAACACTTGCTTTTGACCCTAATGGTACAAATTTAGCAAGTGGATCTGATGATGCATCGTTAAAATTGTGGGATATAAAAACCGGAACTTTAATACTAAATTTTAATAATTATGTTTTTTCTATTCATTCAATTATTTTTAGTACCGATGGTAATAATATTGTTTCAGGAGATTATAATAATAAAATATATAAATGGGATGTTAATTCTGGAGAAATAAAAAGCACATTTGATGGGCATCTTTCAGTAGTAGAATCCGTTGCCTATAGTCCTGATGGACTTATATTAGCTTCAGGGGGTTATGATGGAACAATAAAATTGTGGGATGCAAATACTGGAGCTTCCATACATACTTTCAATTATTCTTCTTATAGTATAAATTCAGTTGCCTTTAGCCCTATTGATCCCATTATAGCAACCGGAAGTGATGATGCTACAATAAAATTATGGGATATAAATACAGGCCAAAAGTTACATACATTAACTGGATACCACTACGATGATTATTTTTTTTCAATTGCATTTAGTCCCGATGGTTCTATATTAGCTGGAGGAGGTGCAGATGAAAATGTAATCTTATGGGATGTAGGTAAAGGTGAAATGATTCGAACTCTTTACGAACCAAGTTCGTATGTTTATACTCTTGATTTTAGCCACGATGGTTCAAAATTAGCAAGTGGAAGCTCAGAAGTTTGTATATGGGAAACAAAGACTTGGAAACTATTACAAAAAATAAAATTGGATGAAGCGCCATATTCAATCGCTTTTAGTCCTGATGATTCCATATTAGTTAGCAGTCATTGTGGTGAATCATATAATTTATGGGATGTTCAAAATGGTTCACTCATTCGTTCAATCAAAGAACCTATTGGTTGTGTTTACTCAGTCACATTTTGCCCTAATAGTTCTGTTATTGCTATCGGAAGTTATAATAAAAATATAAAATTAGTGGATATTGTTACTGGCTCTGATATTTGTTCATTCGTAGGTCACAGCTCTTCCGTTTATTCATTATCTTTTAATGCAGACGGCACAGAATTAGCAAGTGGCGGTGCTGATGGTACGATAAAAATCTGGCATGTTCCTAAAGTAAATTCTGTTGAAGATAATAGTAATATATCTGAATCGATAATCGTTACTCCCAATCCTGCAAGTGATTATATCGAAATAAATGTATTACCTCAACTTTCCGAAAGTTTAAAACTTTCGAAAAGTTTTCAAATTCAAATTTATAATATTTATGGGGAATGTTTGACCAACCTCACCCCGACCCTCTCCAAAGGAGAGGGAGTAAGAATTAATGTTTCATATTTCCCAAATGGAATATATTTTATCCGCATAGGCAATGAAATTCAAAAATTTGTGATTATGAGGTAGAAATTTCGTATATTTTATTTTTATAATTGTAAGTTTTTAAATATTCTTTTATGCCAACAGTATTGAGGATAGGTCCATTTAGATTTCATTTTTACTCTGACGAGTTAAATGAACCTGCTCATATTCACGTCGCTACTGCAGATGGAGAATGTAAATTTTGGCTTAATCCTATTGTCTTATCAAGGAGTGTCGGATTAAAGCCACATACAGTTAGAGAAATTGAGAAATTAGTTTATGAAAATGCAGATTTTCTAAAGGAGAAATATTATGAATACCACAGTATTAGATAAAATGACAGAAACACAACCTGTGGCAATCAATGTCTGGGCTAAAGATAGAATGATTTATATTGAACTGACTGATTTTCGGATTATTGCTTTCCCTGCTGATAGGTTCCTAATCTTAAAGAACGCAACAAACGAACAATTGCAAAAAGTTGAGCTACGATTGAATGGTTTCGCATTGCGTTGGGAAGAACTTGACGAAGATATTACAGTAAAAGGAATTTTAGAGGGTCGTTTTCAGCTTTCTTAATAACAAATTATTTCTACTTTTTCTGAGACGTTTTCCTGTTTAATGTGTCATTATATATTATGGTGTGACAAATTTTAAAATTTACTATTAATTGGTGCATTATGGTAAAGAAAATAATATATTTATTGATAACAATTTCCGTTTGTTCTGCACAGAATAAATATTTTCATGAATCTTATGAATTAAATAATAAATATCCTATTTTATTATCTGATAACAATTTTTTACTTGATTCAATTGTTTATTCAAGGCATGATACTATTGAAGGATTTATAAATAAAGTTTATTATCAATATGATTCATTAGGCTATAATACTAAAACAACCGAAATTAGCTATGATGTCTTAAATTATGTAAATAACATAAAATTTTATAATTACATCTACAACCCCGGGCATCTCCTGACGGAAATTCAGATTGAAAATATTGATGATGTACATTTCCTAAAATATGAAAAATACCTGTATCACTATAACTCAGCCAACAATATTGATGAAGAAATTTACCAAAGATGGAATGATACAACTAACGATTATTTGAACGTCAAACGAATTCAAAGAACCTATACCAAAGAAAATCCATTTGAAATTATAGTTTCCAATTGGAATAACAATGAATGGGTTTTTAAACAAAAAAGTGAATGTTACTATGAAAATAATCTATTAATTGACAGAAAATCCTTCATCTGGGATTCAAACCAATGGAATTTACGAAGTAAAGTACGGTTCCAATACAATCAAATGGGACAGGAAAAAGTTTATGAATTCTTTTATCTAAAAGACACAACATGGGTATTAGAAAGTTATGATTTAAGTTTTTATATAAATGACAATTTAATTTCGATAGATTTTTATGAGTCTTGGGATGGAAAAATGAGTTTATCAAAAAACGAGTATTATTTTTATAACAAAAAAAATGAACTTATTGAATTACAATATTCGCATTTTTATAATGCTGAGAAAAACCCCTGGAAAAGATTTCTGTATAATTATGATGACTATGGGAATCTCATAAAAGAAGAATTGCAAATTCGCAACTATGATTATCCATATCAATGGGAGAAGAGTTCAATAAAAATTTATTATTATAGTCAAATCACAAGCGTTGATGATAATGAAAACCAAAATATTCATTTTACTATCTCTCCCAATCCAGCAAGCGAATTTATTGAAATAGGTATTGGGGTTCACGGCAGACAGCAGACAGCAGACGGCAGACAGGAAGTAAATATTCAAATATATAATATTTATGGGGAAAATGTCATGAAATCATTTCTCCCCTCTCCATTTGGAGAGGGGCAGGGGGTGAGGTTAGATGTTTCAAATTTCCCAAATGGAATATATTTTGTAGCTTTCCAATATGATGGCAAGACTATTGTGGAAAAGATGCTGGTTAGGAGATAGATAAATTAATTTAGTCTTCGTATCTTTAAAACAAAAAATAGCACAAACCACCTTTTAACATGACCTGGATAAGTGCTGATTCCCATTAGTGTAATAATTTATTATCAAAGTATTATCCCTATTTTAATAAAAAACAAGCTAATGCGTCAAAATATAATTAAGTTAAACTTGGAAATAATTACATGATAAATTTAAATACAGCTTTTGAAAATGAGTTATACTATCAATATCTGAAAGAACCGCTTTCGGTAAGTGAGGAATGGCGTAAGTATTTCGAGAAGCAAGGACAAAATCCTTTAGATTACGAAACAACTGCAAAGGAAGAGACAAAAAGAACTCCTGCCAAAAAGCTTAGTTCAAGCGATATATACCTTGGTCCAAATGACGATATGGAGCCACTATCTTCTATCTCCTCCAAAATTGCAAGTAACATGGAAGAAAGTCTCGAACTTCCTACAGCAACCTCCACAAGAGTAATGCCTGTTAAAGCTTTGGACGAAAACCGGAGAATCATCAACAGATACCTGAAAAAAATGAAAAGACCCAAAGTGTCTTTTACTCATTTGCTGGCATGGGCTCTTGTAAAAGCTTTGAGCAAGCATCCTTATATGAACGATGCATATCATTTCAAAGATAACGTCGCCTTTAGAATAAAAAGAAAGTCCATTAATATTGGTTTGGCTATAGATATTGTTAAAAAGGACGGCAGTCACTTATTGCTTGTTCCAAATGTTAAAAATGCCGACAAACTAAATTTTTCTGAATTTATAATTGCTTTTGATACTCTTATCCATAAAACAAGAAACAACAAACTTGAACTTGATGATTTGCAGGGAACAACAGTAACTTTAACTAATCCCGGCATGATTGGTACAACAACTTCCAGTCCAAGATTAATGAAAGGACAAGGAGTTATTGTTGCTGCAGGTTCTATTAGCTATCCTCCGGAATTCCAGGCAGTTCGTCCTGAAGCATTGACCACGCTTGCAATTTCAAAGACTATAACAATAACAAGTACCTATGACCACAGAATCATTCAAGGAGCTGAGTCTGCTGAATTTTTAAATTATCTTAATAAGCTATTTGTAGGTGAAGACCGCTTCTATGACCAAATTTTTGCGGCATTGAAAATTCCGTTTGAACCAATTCGCTGGGCTATTGACAATACTCCAATGAACCGTCGAGGAAAAATTGATGAAGAAGAAGCCATCGAAAAAGCCGCACACGTAATGATGATGATTAATGCTTACAGAGTGCGTGGCCATTTGCTGGCATCCATCAATCCTCTTGGCTTTCTTTCTTATTATTATCCCGAATTAGACCCGGCATATTATGGTTTTACAATATGGGATTTAGACAGGGTTTTTCATGCAGATGATTCATGGAGCAACAATAATTTACCCTTAAGAGAAATAATCGAGATAATCCGGGAAACATACTGCAGTTCAATTGGTATTGAATTTATGCATATTCAGGATCCTGAAAGCAAGGATTGGATTAAACGTAAGCTCGAAAGCTTTAGAAATACTATGGATTATTCCCGTGAAGAAAAAATAAGAATTTTAAAAATGCTTATTGGTGCCGAACTATTTGAAAACTTTTTACATACTAAATTTATCGGTCATAAAAGATTTTCACTTGAAGGAAGCGAAAGCATTATTGTACTCATGTCAAAAATTCTTGAGCTGGCTTCCGATAAGAAACTAAACGCCGCAGTAATAGGAATGTCACATCGCGGCAGGTTGAATGTCCTGACTCACATTGTTGGCAAATCTCAGGAAAAAATATTTAAAGAATTTAAAGGACAAATTGACGAAGACTCTTACCATGGCTCAGGTGATGTTAAATACCATCTCGGTGCAAAAGGAGAATTTATTTCCCCTTCAAACAATTCAGTACCTGTAATTTTGTCACCTAATCCTTCTCATCTTGAACTAGTTGACCCTGTGATTGAAGGCATGGTTCGTGCTATGGATAATGAGATTAATGATAAAACTTATACTAAAACATTGCCAATTTTAATTCATGGCGATTCTGCTTTTGCCGGACAGGGAATTGTTGCTGAAACTTTAAATCTATCACAATTAGATGCTTATAAAACAGGTGGAACAATTCATTTGATAATCAATAACCAAATCGGTTTTACTACAACTTCTCAAGAAGCACGTTCATCAATATACTGCACTGATGTTGCAAAGATGATTCAGGTACCAATTCTTCACGTTAATGGCAATGAACCCGAAGCTGTAATTACTGCCGCAATATTTGCGTTTGAATACAGAGAAAAATTTCATACTGATGTAATAATAGATGTGTTGTCTTACAGGAAATATGGGCATAACGAAGCTGATGACCCTTCATACACACAACCTCTGCTATACAAGAAGATTAAATCAATGAATCCTGTCAGCAAAATTTATCAGCAGGAATTGATTAAAGAAAATATTATGACACAAGTCGAAGCTCAGGAATTATACAATCAGGAAAACAAGAGACTGGAACAAATATTTTCTACGGAGGATGTTAAAGTAAAAGAAAAATCTGAGAGAAAAGAAGATATAACTTCAGATAAAGAAATCCTTAAACAAATAAATACATCTGTTGTAAAAGATAAGATAATAGCAATAACAGAAAATATCACTTCTGTACCAAACAATTTTGCAATCAATCCTAAACTATCAAAACTCCTTGAAAAAAGAAAGCAAATGGTAGATTCTGAATTACCTGCAATAGATTGGGCGATGGCTGAAGCACTATCATTTGGTTCCATCTTGGAGGATGGCTTTGACATCAGATTTTCAGGACAGGACAGCCGAAGGGGTACTTTCAGTCAAAGACATTCAGTGTTAACTGACATGAATACTGAAGAATCCTATACACCGTTAAATCATATTTCTTCCGGTCAGGGGATATTAAGAATATTTGACAGTTGCTTATCAGAACTTGCTGTTCTTGGTTTTGAATATGGATATAGTGTTGTTGCAAAGAAAAATTTAACTATTTGGGAAGCTCAATTCGGTGATTTCGTCAATGGGGCGCAGACAATAACAGACCAGTTCATTTCTTGTGCTGAATATAAATGGGGACAAAGAACGAACCTTGTCCTTCTGTTACCTCATAGTTATGACGGACAGGGACCGGAACACTCCAGCGCCAGACTTGAACGATTTCTTCAACAATGCGCTGATAATAATATGCTTGTTTGTAACCTAACAACTCCCGCACAATATTTCCATGTTTTAAGAAGACAAACTCTATCGAAAAATATCAAGCCATTGATAATTATGACTCCCAAGAGTATGCTCCGGCATCCAAAAGCTGTATCAACTCTTAATGATTTTACTGATGTATCTTTCAAAGAAATAATTAATGACGATACTTTATTAAATAATCAGAAAGATAAGATAAAACGAGTTTTACTTTGCTCCGGTAAAGTTTATTGGGATTTACTCGAAGAACGGGAAAGAACAAAAAATGACATTACCGCAATTATTCGTGTCGAACAACTTTATCCTCTGAACACAG
>CAZEHW010000017.1:16069-19789 GCA_964511865.1 uncultured Hyphomicrobiales bacterium
AAAAATGCTGAAGAATGTATTTGGGTTCAGGAAGAACCACAGAACATGGGTGCATGGAATTTTATTGCTTTAAAATTGATGACCATTCTGCCCGAAAAATTAAAACTTTACTATGTTGGTCGAAAGGAAAGTGCAGCAACAGCAACCGGTATATTAAAAGTTCATAACGAAGAGCAGACAGGATTAGTTAAACAATCATTTACCCAATTAAGTTAATTATATTTATAAAGTTATGAATAATAAAATTAAATATTTAGGAATTATTTTTTTAATAGTTATAGCTGTTTTTGTTTTCTTGGAGTGTGGTTCAAATAAAAATGACATAGTACTGATAAGAAATCATATCAAAGATTGCACAACAGACTTGATTCAATCTCAATTATCGGAAAAAATCCGGACTAAGGAGTATGAATTTGTAGGACAAACATTTATTATGTCTATTGATACATTAGGTAAACCATGCTTCTTACGTGATGGAGAATACATTGAATCAATTAATATAAAATACGATGACGAGAAATTCTCAGTATCATTAATAAATGGCATTATTACAGTTGACTAAGAATAACAAGGGACTGTCTTTAAAAGTGTCATTCAGAGCGAAACGCAGTAAAGCGAAGAATCCAGAACTCCCAGGAATACTGGATTCCTCACTTTGTACGGAATGACAATTTGTCATTGTTTTGACTTTTGTGACGGGCTCATTCCTTTGATTTTCATGATATTATATAAACAAGATTAGTTACACTCTTGTTCCGTCCTAATTATTTTTGAAATATCAAATCCTTTTTCCTTAGCATTATTTAAAAGTGAATTAAGTTTTTCTTCCTCCATTTTTGGCGTTCTGGATAAAATCCAAAA
Source organism: uncultured Hyphomicrobiales bacterium (assembly GCA_964511865.1). Classification (GTDB taxonomy): domain Bacteria; phylum Bacteroidota; class Ignavibacteria; order Kapaibacteriales; family UBA2268; genus ChocPot-Mid. The sequence goes on from CAZEHW010000017.1 coordinate 16,931, forward strand.
ATATTCACGATTAGGATGACCGACTACAGCATAAGAATAATCCTCCGCCAGTTCAATTATCCAGTAATCACCCTTGAAAGGCCAAAAGAACTGTACTTCCAGCTTGGCATTATTCGAATTTTCAATAACAAAAGCTTTGCCCTCTGCTACCTTATTTTTGCCTTTTGTGCTCCCTTTCCTGCAAGAATTGAGGACTTTAATATAATCCTTATCAGTGATTATATACTCAGCAGTTACGCAATAACAATTTTTTTCAAAACTATGTGGAAATCTTACTATTTCGAACCATTTACCGGCATATCGTTTTAGATCAACATTTTTTACTACCTCAAGATTTGGATAATTCTTACATGAAAAAAGAAATATCATAATAATCGATAAACTGAACACTATTACTCTCATCAAATCCTCCTTAACCAATATTGTTTAAAGTTAATAAATTAAAAAAAATCCCAACTCTTATCTAAAAAATCCTAATATTATTATTTTGTAAACAAGAATATATTTTAATTTAATAAAAAATTATATTATTTTGCTTTTTTAAAATCAGGAAAATATAACTTGAGCAAAAAATATCAAATATTGTGGTGGTTATTAGTAATAATACTTCTGGCTCCGATTTTACTTTACCCACTATCCCCGGATACTTCAATTTATTTGGAAACAGGTAGAATTATTGCCGATGGAGGTAAAATATATGTTGATTCTGTTGACCTCAAGCAACCTCTTATTTATTATATATTTGCATTTATTAATCTTATATTTGGTTATTCTGAGTTTTCAATCAGATTGTTCGATTTCATTTGGCAATTGGCTACAATTGTTTCTTTGTTCTTTCTATTAAGAAAAACAATCAACATCAAAACAGCTTATTTATCATCGCTTATTTATGCTGTTTCTTATACAGTTTTAAATTATTCTCAAACAATGCAGTGCGAAAGTTTTGTTGGACTTCCAATTGTCTGGCTGATTTATTTGAGACCAAATCATTCTGATGAATTTTTATATCTTCTTATTCTTGGATTCCTGATTGGCATAATCGGAGGATTTAAATTTACCCTTCTGCTCATTTACTTTGCAGTTATTTTTGATTTGGTTTTATCGCAAGATACATTTATCAGATTGCTGAAAAAAATTCTTATATTATCTGCCGGAACCCTATTGGGAATTTTTGTTTCAATGTCTCCATTACTTGACAAAGAAATATTCAATGGGTATGTAAATGTGCTGAAGTATTTATCGTATTACTCATCTATGTCATCTTTTAATTTTGATTCTCTTAAAATTATGATTAAAAGTACCGGGGTTTTCTTTGGTGATAGGTTCTCTTTGCCTTTCACTGTTTCTTTCTTTGCAGGTATTTATTTAATGATGAAAAAATATATTTCCATTAATTATACACTTCAAACTGACACAGTTCAAAACGATTTCTCAAATAATTGCAACAAAGAATTTCGATTAATCAATCTATCATTTTTACTAATTGCTTTCCTCTATATTTCTGTTATGTGGGAAGGAAAATTTTGGGATTATCATATTTCCAGAATGTATGTACCATTAATAATCGTTACCGGATTTGGGATGAATATGATTTTAGAAAATATTTCCAAAATGTATAAATCAGAGTCCCAATATTTGAAACTGATTATTATTATAATTTGTCTTTTGGGAATATTATTCTCTCCTCTTTCAAGGTGGGCTAATACTGTCCGTTCAGGATACTATTATTTTGCAAACACAGAAATCTATGATAGTTTTTATAATGAAGTCATTTCTGACAAGACTGTTCCTTTAAGAATGAACCATAAAGAAATTGCAAATATTGTTAATTCAAAAATGAAGAAGAATGATTTTGTAATGGTTATTTCCACCGGCTCTAATGCAATTAATTATTTTCTTGCTACAAACAAAGTCTCCGCATTCAGAAACTCACAATTTATATTTAATCCTTTACAAATTAAAGACTGGAGAAGATTTTATATAAATGAACTTAATACTGCTGATTGGATAATCATACAAACCGATGACAGCAGGGAAGAGATAATTGGTCAGGATTTGTCCAGCTTTGATTTATTTCTAATGGATGCTGAAAACCTGAAGAATTTCAATATGGATTTTCAAATATTTGAACAAGTTGGTAATTTCCTCATTTTCAGGAGAAAATCAAATGGCACAGAAAATTAAATTTAGTGAACTCCCCGGATTTTCAAAATCTTTTATTAAAAATATTAACGATTTTGAATCTGCTAATAAACAAATTTTATTCCCAACGAAAAAAAGAAATATTGATAGTATTATAAAAGATGCAAAGGATTTCCAAATTCTTCTGGAGTTTAAAGATTTAATCGAAAAGACAAACAGAAAATTAAAACTATCATCTTCACAAAGAGAAAATATTCGCTTATTAAATAATGGAGATACATTCTTTTGCACAGCAACAATCAAACCTGCTTTTCTTGGAGGTCCGACAAATATTTTCCTAAAAGCTATTTCAGTTTATATTTATAGTGAAACTCTCAAATCAATTTATAAGAAATATAATTTTATTCCATTGATTTGGATAGATGATGATGTTCACGATAATTTTGAAAGCTCAATTGCACACTTATTCACCAAAGATGGAGTTATCCGCTCAGTTCCATGCGAAAATGTTTTAAGTAAAACAGACAGAACAACAATCCACAAGAGATACTTCGATTCCGGAATATCGAAATTAATAAACGACATAACTGCAAGTATGGACTTAACCGTTCAAACTGATAATATTGAAAAGATTTTAAAAAAATCATACAGACATGAATTGAATTGGAGTTTTTCTTTTCTCACATTCTTCAATTCTTTTTTAAGGCATCTTGGCTT
>CAZEHW010000017.1:19799-23872 GCA_964511865.1 uncultured Hyphomicrobiales bacterium
CGGCGATGTTCGAAAAGCGGGTTTATTCAATAATCTTACGGCTAAGGAACTTTCAATCAGAGGGAGAGTTCTTGAAATAATTAGGGCAGAACAAATTAAACTAAAGTTTAAAGGGAAAGATTTTCCTGACAAAGCAACAATATACAACCTCAATTTTCACAAAGATAATAAAGTGGAAAAATGTGTAAAAAGAGAGTCATTTAGATTAACTGACTATTCACCAAATGTTATGATTAAATCTGTCTTCTATGATTCCCTTTTACCTGTAATCTACAGAATATCTTCTCCCAGTGAACTTGTATTTTCTAATCTTTTAACGGATATATATAAACATTTTCAGGTTTTTGAACCTGCTTTTGTTCCAAGATACTCCATAACATTTGTTGATTCTGAAACAGATAAATTCTTAAAGGCAAACAAAAGCAATTTATTGGAAATCATCTCCGGTTATAAGAGACTGGAGAAAATGTCAGCATTTAATTCTGATATTCGAAAAACAATAAACTGGATGTACCCAATGGAAAATCTGCAGGAAAGAATTTTATCATTTTTGAATCTGATGAATGTTTCAAAAACACAGTTTGTTTCTTCTTCTGTAAAAAAAATAAAAAAAATGGAACCAGCCAATCATCTTATTTTGGGTTTATAACACTGAATATATTAATTACTCATTCCTTAAGCAAAGTAATATCTATATTCTTCTTAAGCCAATCATCGAAAAACATAACCAATGTAGCTGTCAGCGGTACTGCAATCAATAATCCAAGAAAGCCGAACATCCCTCCGAAAACAAATAAAGAAGCAATTAATAACGCAGGATGGAGACCTATCATCTTTCCTGCAATGTTAGGTTCGAGGAAATAAGCATTGATAAAGTGCATTACACTTATAACGGTAACAACCACCAATATTTGAGAAGCCACATCCGGCTGGTTAACTATGATAATTGTTATAATGCTGATTATCATGCTTGCAAAAATTCCCAAATATGGTATTGGATTTAATATTCCGCATAAAATACCAAGCACAATAGGATATGGTATTTTAAAAATCGAAAAGAAAGTTGAGCAGACTGAAGCGATAATAAATGCGGCTGTTATCTGCCAGCTTACGTATTTTTTCAAAATTCTGCTGATACGTTTCAAATCGTTAAGCAGTTTCGCATTTTTCTTTTCCAAAATCCTTTTAGACAGTTGTACGAGTTTTCTGTAATCCTTTAAAAAATAAAAGAACAATATAGGAACAAGAATGATATTAAATAAACTTGTAGCCAAAGCAGATATATTTGTTACCAGGCTTAGCAAAGAGCCAAGGACACCCGATAGTATTGGTTCCAATCGCGGTAAAATATCATTCTGAACTATTGCTTTTGTTGTTGCTTTGCTAAGACCGAAACCTGACGTAAATTTGTAAAATTCCTTGCTATTCAGGTCTTTCGTCAAATCGGCAACAAAAACCGATATTTTGTCAATTGCCTCATCAAGCTGATTATACATTAAAGGGAAAACGTATACTGCTATTGTGGCTATACCTCCTACAATTGCAAGGTCAATGAATAATGCAGATAACCATCTGGGGATTTTAATTTTTTCAAGACTTTCAACAAAAGGGTCAAGAAGGTATGCCATTAAAAATGCAACAACAAATGGTATTACTGCAAATCCCAAATCAGCAAATAACCATCCAATAAAAAGCAATGAAATCATTACCAGTAATCTTTTAGCAAATGGTGAATCCTTGGTAAAAGGAACTATAACAAACATAGATATAATGATTAGTATAAGCGGCTGAAGTATTATACCTGTAATATAAAGAAAGCCGGTTAGCGCCAGCAAGCTGATAAAAGTTGCAAAAAAGAATGCCCCCTGCTTTTTCGTTATCAAATTATCCATATTCGTTTATTTTTTATTGAAAATTATAATTTTACAAATATACGTAAATGTTAAAATTGAAAACTCATTAACTTTTTATTATTATAATCTAACGGAAAGTCAATCCAGAATATTGAACTATTAATCCCCTCTGTTAGTTGCCGGCTATCTTCAAGTGTTTGTTCGTCGAGCAAATACTCCTCTACAGGCAATTGGTTTTTGTAACTCCTGACTTTTTCAATGTCTCTCTCGTAAGCTCTTTGAACTGCCTCGCTGAATGTTTTTCCGCTCACCCATTCCTGAAGAAAATAAACGGGTGAGAAAATATTCACACCGTTGGACTCGACCGAACCGTTTACTGCAATCATACCGGCATTTTCCCAGTCCTCGAAAAAATAACTCCCATAACAACATGTTTGGTACAATGACCTGACATAATAATTGTTGTCTTTGAGAAATTTCGTTATTTCGTCGATGTGATAATTTCTGTCAATAAAGCATATTTCTTTTTCTGATGATGCATGAAGTGAAAAAATCATATCTATGTAATATCCTTTTTCGGCAAGTACACTGATACTTTGCATCAACTTTGTCCCGGTAGCATCCTCATCAGTCAGGACAATAATTTCTTTGTAGTGTTTGCTCCCTGTTTTCTTCATTTCCCTGATTTGCCATTCTTCACCATATAACTCAATAATCTCGCTTAAAGTCATATTCTCCATCTTGGATTTTTCAACACCGAAAATATCCACAAGAACATTGAGTACTGCATCCTTATACCAAATGAATGCCAATTCTGTTAATGGATTTAAAAGAAATTTGGTTTCGACTACAATAATCAATGCCGCATCGTCTTTGACTGTATTAAGAACCGGCTCGCTAGTATTTTCGCTGCATGCGAACAAAGTTACGATGAACAGAAAAATAATATACTTTTTCATAATCTTCCTAATCCCATATTTCACAACTTATTTTTATTATTTCGTCCAATTCTTGCTTAGTTTCCGACTTTCCACCAAATGTAAATGTTGATGTAAGGTGCTTCCAGTCACCTAAATTCAATCCATACAAATCACGTGCAATCAATACTTCAAGTTCTGCCCTCAATTCAGCTAAATCCTTACTTTCGTCAACTTCTACATTTAACTCCTTCTTCAAATCATTATATTGTTTTTTATTTGACTTTCTGTATAGTAATGTAAATCCTTTTTGTATGATTTCTTCTTTTATTTTCTTGTTTGTTTCAGCTATCGGCAGTTCGTAAATATAAAACATATTCAAGTTTGCTGAGATTTTATTTCTCAAATAATAATTCAGTGTTAAAGAATTCATCAATGACATTAAAAATAATTTTTCTGTTGATGAAACCTCATTGGAAATTATTTTATTTTTTTTAAAATTATAATTTAAAATAATATTTAAAATTATTGAATTTCAAAGAAACACATTCTTTGGAACTATCGTACAAATTAGAGTCATTTGGTCAGTCGACCTGCCAATTGCCCTATAAACCAACCTAAATGTTTGGTAATCAAGAAGTAAATCTTCAGGAATTTCCAGATTATTCATATCATCCTTATTCAATCCGTTTACCGATTTAATTCGATGTATAACTTTGCTCAACAATGGCACACGGGCTTCATTTTCATCAATCACATACCTGTGCTCAGAAAAATTGGAAGTGAACTGATGTATCATCTTGCCTTCAAAAAGTTTTAAATGAGTTTTGCTCTTTTTGACTTTAGCGTCCTTAGCACTGACAAACAAATTGCTGTCGTTTGTCATGTGGAATTCGGCTCTTAATGTATAGTCCAAATCACCGAGGAGTTTATGGTCAGATAATATTTTCAGGCATAGTTCATAATCCCTATCTGATTGGAATTCCATAATCGAAAGATTTTCGGGAGAAAACTTCTTGATTTTGTCGAGGTTGTAGCTTATGAAATTATCATTGTACAAATCCACCGGGTCCTGCAAATAAAACTTTGCTTTAAAATTATAATCTTCAAAATGCTCTTTTCGTGCTAATACTATTGAAAACTTAAATTGAGGGTGAACATCAGGAAATAACTTTACTTTCTTGTTTTCTTCAATCTCTTCGTCATAATAACCTTTATTTTCAAATGAGCTAAGTTCAATCAACCTGTTTTCTTCAATTAACATTCGACGGAGTTTGTTGCTCCCTTCGTCAGTCTGGAAACC
>CAZEHW010000018.1:0-1595 GCA_964511865.1 uncultured Hyphomicrobiales bacterium
CCTGTGTTTCGTTTTCAAAGTCTTGTTTTCTTTTGTGCCATTCTTCTTTAACCTCAAGTAACCTTTCTTTCTTAATATTGTTGGCTTCTTTTTCAGCATCTTTCAAAATGCTCTTAGTCCTTAGTTCTGCTTCTTTGATTTTAGAAGCGGCAAGTTTGTTTCCGGCAAAATATCCGAAAGCCCAACCAACAAAAAGCCCCAAAACACTAAGTCCTACTACAATCCATAAATCTAAATTTACCATAGTTTAAACCTCATAACTATAAAATGTATATAAAAGTTTCCGGTATAACCCGGAAATCAGTTTGATAATTAATAATTTGTAAAAATATGATTCGATAAAAATGTTGTTTGCTTTTTTCAAAATTTATCAACTTATACAGACAACCTTAACGATTCACTTTAATTAAAAAATGCTGCAAGCTATCGTCATCAATACTGTGTTGCAGTGAAGAATCCTGACCTGACACAGTGGGTAACAACCTGATTATATCATACTTCCTACGATACGGCAGTTCAATGAATTGAAAACCATAAATTATTTAGGCCTGTTTTCTATAAAGAGAGCATATTTCCCATTTGATATAACTATAGATTCTTTCGCTTTTATCTACTGACAACGATAGTTACAGCTAAAAAATATATTAATTGCCAGCTATATAAACTGACAAAAAAATTTCAAAGAACTTTTTTGAAACTGTTTCCGAAAGCATAATCTGAGAGATATGTTAGGTAACCGAGATATTTTTGTGATAAAAAACAACAAAATCTATATTAAAAGTACACTAATTGACTTATTTATATTCATTTATTATTCGTTTTAAATTACTAACTATTTATTTAGAAACGGCTTCATCAAGAAATTTAGCCATTCTATCTAACTCAGTAACCAGATAATTCTCATCGTTTGTTTTCTCTTTATTCAGTTTCAATTTTTTTTCAGCAATGTTTAATGCCGCTAAAACTGCAATTGTTTCTTCCGGCTGATTTAAATAACTGCTTCCTAAAGCTTGAATTTCTTCATTGACAATATCACCTGCCTGATGTATCAATGATTCGTCATCTCCTTTAAGTAAATACTCTTTACCTCGGATTTTCACTTTAATTTTTTCAGCCATTTTCCAACCTGTGTCTATTTTAAGATACTATTTTATAATTTTTATTTAATAGAAACAATTAAAATTCTTTAATTTACAGCACTAAAATGTTGACTTTTTCAATTTATTACTGATTTAAAAATACATCATTAATTAGTTTTATACAAGAAAAAATTATTATTGATTAATTTTTTTTAAACAATATTTTCTAATTTCTCAATTTGTTTCTCTACTGATTTCAGCAGTGCAACTCTTTCATTTTCATCAATATCAAACAATTTCTTACTTTGAAATGTTTTTTGTTCAAGCGTTTGCAATTGAAGTCTGCTATCATTTAAGCTTAATTTTAAATTTTCAATTTCAGATGCCATCTCACTTTTCTCATTAACCCTTCCTTCTTTTTCGACGAGCAATTCTTGAGTGATATTTTCCAAATCATTATTTAATTCATCAATTTTAGCGATTAGTACTTTATCCTCTTTTATCCATGCTTCCTTT
>CAZEHW010000018.1:1605-23279 GCA_964511865.1 uncultured Hyphomicrobiales bacterium
GCCGGAGATTCTCTAATTCTTTTTCCAGTTTATCAAGTTCAACAAACAATTCCTCATTCTCTTTAGTCAAATTTTCTTTTTCGTTAAGTATTTGATTTTTGCTGTCAGTTAATTCTTTTTCAATTTGTTCATACTTGCTACTTAATTCACATTTCTCCTTTGTTCGCTCTCCCAAATCATAAAGCAACTGTTCGTTAGTTACCCTTAAATCGTTAAACTCTTGTTTCATTTGCTCAATTTTATTATGCAAATTTTGTTTTTCATTAGCCCATTCGACCTTTTCTCTGCTAAGTTCGATGGCTTTACCCTCAGCTTCCTTAAATAATTTTATCTGATGGTCTTTGTTCTCGGAATCTTCCATGAGTTCATTAATCAAATTTTCCTGATTTTTAATCTTCTCTGAAAATTCTTCAACCAGTTTATTCTTTTCTTCAAAATCAGCTTTCAGATAATTGAACTGGATTTCGATGTTTCTATTTTTATCTGTTAAATCCTGATGTTTAACCTGCAGGTCATCAAGTTGGATTTTGCCGGCATCGAAATCTTTTAGCTTTTCTTCTAAAGCCAAATTTTCTTCTTCCTTAATTCTTGCTTTTTGTTCATGTTCAACAAATTCTTTATTTAAATAGGAAATTGTCTCTTCATAACTCAATTTAACTGCTTTTAATCTTTTTACTTCTGCATCACTTTCACTTAAATCAGAAGTCAGTTTTAAAATTTTACTTGTTTTGTCAACCTTGTCTTTGTTTAAATTTGCTAATTCGATTATTAGTTTTTCGTTTTCTTCTTCAATGATTAAAGCATTAAATAACTTTTCTTCATATTCTTTTTGTTTGATGTCAAAATCAGCAATTTTTAATTTTAAGGCATCAATAGTTTGAGCATTTTCGTGGAGAAGTTTGTTCTTGTTTGCAAATTCCGTCTGAGCCAATTGAAAGCTCTTTTCAATTTCCCTAAGCTCGCTTAAAGAAGTCTGGAGATGATAATTCTCTTTTTTGAGCTTTGTATTTTCATCACTAAGTTTATCGGTCATTGCAGATTTTTCTTCCAGTGCGGGAAATTTTTCTTTCAAATCATTGTACCGCACCCAAAGTTTCTCAATCTCATCAGCCCTTAATGACAGTTCTTTGTTTTCTGCATTTAATTCTTTAATTCTGTTTGCAACTCTGCTAAGTGCTGCCCATAAATTTTTAACTGCTGAAGTTAAATTTGCACTTTCCTGTTGTACATTTGTTTGCTCCATGTTCATTCCTCCCTAAAATAGTCAATTGTAAATTTCAATTGTTTATTATTTTCATTGTTTTCTTAACTGAGCGTCAAATCTTTTTTCGACAGCTCCGGTAATCTTTGAAATAAATTGCTCAACTTCCTCATCTTTCAAAGTTCTTTCCGGAGAAGAGAAAGTAAGTGAATATGCCAGGCTCTTCTTGCCTTTTTCTATTGATTTGCCTTCGTATACATCAAACAAAACTACTGATTTTAATAGTTCGCCGCCACGCGCTCTTATCTCTCTATGTATTAGCTCTTGTTCTATACCTGAATCCATGATAAAAGCCAAATCCCTGTTGATTGCCGGATAGGGTGATACACGTGAATATTTTGCTTCAGCCGGTTTAAAAGTATATAATTGTGTCAAATCAACAATCAGTAAATTAACAGTATTTTCAATATCATAATATTTCAAATTATCTTGTGAAACCTCACCAAATGAACCTATTACTTGATTATCATGTTTTATAAGCATCGAATTTTTTCCGAATACTAAAAAGTCTGAATCATTATTTATGAATTCACCTTTTTCTAATCTGAAAAATTCAAACAATTGTTCCGCAATACCTTTTAAATCGTAGAAATCGGATTTTCTTTCAGTCATGCCCCATTGCATTGGTTCAGTTCTTCCGTTCAAGGCAATAATTAATTCTTCTTTCTCAAAAATATTCTTAATGAACATCTTTTTATTGCCATTTGATTTGTCGTCAGCCAAATGAAATGATTTCCCCATTTCAAACAATTTTAAATCCGAATTACCAAGACGCATATTTCTTTCAATAGTCCTCAACATCGAAGGGACAAGCGAAGGTCTCATTATAGATAACTCCTCACCTAAAGGATTAGCAATTTTCACAAGAGCTTCATCGAACATTGATGCTGTCTTGGGGTCAAGCATGTTTTGAGTAATAATTTCATTGAACCCTCTTTTCACCAAATAATCTGAGATTCCTTTTCTCAGAAGTGGAATAGCTAAATCCTTGTGAATATTTTCACCTGTGAGACTTACCGAGATTGAATGGTCCGGTTCGATATTATCATAGTTAAATAATCTGGCAATTTCTTCGATTAAATCAATTTCCAAAGTTACATCCACCCTTGAAGCCGGTACTTCGATCATGCAGGAATCATCGTTTTCAGAAAGAATTTTAAATCTCAATCTTTGGAGCATATCCTTCATTGTATCGGGTGAAATATTAATACCGATAATATCATTTGCTTTTTTATATCTCAGTTGTATTTGCAATTTTTCGATTGGTTCAGGATAAGTATCAATATATCCTTTATCAACCCTGCCGCCTGCTAATTCTGCAATTAATCCTGCGGCACGGTTCAGAGAATTGACGATATTGTCAATATCAACACCTCTTTCGAATCTATACGAAGCATCACTTTGAATACCAAGCTTCTTTGCAGTTTTCCGTATTGAGGATGGTGCAAAGAAAGCGGATTCGAGCAAGACATCTTTTGTGTCATTATTGATTTCTGAATTTTCACCTCCCATAACTCCACCGACTGCAACACTCTTCATTCCGTCACAAATCATTAACATTGAATCGTCCAATATTCTTTCTTTACCGTCAAGCGTTGTAAATTTCTCGCCGTTCTTAGCAGTTTTGCAAATGATTTTATTTCCTTCAACTTTGGATAAGTCAAACGCATGAAGCGGCTGACCCTGTTCCATTAAAACATAATTAGTTACATCTACAACTACATTAACCGGTCTTAATCCGACAAGGATAAGTCTTTGTTTTAACCATGCAGGCGATTCGGTAACGTTAATTCCCCTAATAATTCTTGCAGAATATCGGGGACACTTTTCCTTGTCTTCAATTATAACTTCAAAGTTCTCAGAAATTGATTTTTCACTTTCTCTAATCTGATTTTCCGGGATGGAAACCGGCTTACCAAGTACAGCCGATAATTCTCTGGCAATCCCAAGATGACTGTTGCAATCTGCTTTATTGGGTGTTAAGCTAACTTCAAGAATTATATCATCGAGCTTTAAATATTCAGCTAATGGAATTCCAATTTTGGTTTCTTCAGGTAAAACCCAAATACCACTACTGTCCTCACCTGTTTCCAATTCGGCTTCGCTGCAAATCATTCCGTTAGATTCAATATCACGAATCTTCCTTTTTTCGATTACAAATCCGGCAGATGGAACTGTCGCACCGGGCAAACCCAAAATAACCTTTTGCCCCTGAGCAACATTCGGTGCTCCGCAAATAACATTTGTTGTACCATCCCCATAATCAACATTACATATTGTAAGTTTATCTGCTTTTGGATGTTTTTCAGTACTAAGGACTTTAGCTGTAACAAAATTTATATATTTATTTTTATAGTCAATAACTTCTTCAACTTCGACACCCATCATGGTCAATGTTTGGTCAAGTTCTTCAATATTGTAAGAAAAAGCTACTAATTCTTTAAGCCAATTGCAAGAAATGCGCATTTCAAAAAAAACTATTTATTAATTAAAACGGTTAATTATTTTATAATATGCAATTTAAGAATTTTTTTGGAAAAATTTATGTTTGATTTGCAAAAACTATTCTTTTTTCATAGATTTATATTATTTGATAACAATAAAGGAAAATTATGAAAACTTATAGAAAAGAACTTTGGTTTCATACCAACACAAGACGTGCATTTATCAATATAACTCCTGAAATTGAAAAATGTATTAAGGAAAGCGGCATTAAGGAAGGGCTTGTTTTGGTTAATGCGATGCATATAACTGCAAGCGTTTTTATTAATGATGACGAACCGGGACTGCACCAAGATTACGAAGTTTGGCTTGAAAAACTTGCTCCCGAAAAACCTCACTCACAGTACCGTCATAATGGTTTTGAAGACAATGCCGATGCACACATGAAACGTCAAATAATGGGTCGTGAAGTTGTTGTAGCCATTACAGACGGCAAGCTTGATTTCGGAACATGGGAGCGAATCTTTTATGGTGAGTTTGACGGTATGCGGAAGAAAAGGGTGCTGGTGAAGATTATTGGGGAGTAGCCGATTAATTGTAATTTTATTTGAGATATAAAAATATGTTGAATCTGTTTTTTAGGAAGTTCTAACCATTCCTAAAGTTTTTTCATTTCAATTTAGCTAGCTTTTAATTCTCTACTTTTACTTCAGAAATTTTTTGTTGCCTCCCAATTTAATACAATAAATTTCAATATCATCGTCCAATTGCAAATAAATATCCTGTTTTTCTCTTTATATTTCATGTATTTGGAGAAATAATAAAAAAATTGGCACACAACTTGATATAATATATATATTGAGAATAATATCACAGAAAAAATATGAGAAAAGATAAAATATATAATTTTTGGTTAATTTTATCATTATCAATGATAATGCCGCAAATTGCTACTTCGCAAATACCAAAATATGATTTTATCAATCAAGAAGTATTGAATTCAACTTATGTTGAGGACAATCCGATAATATCTGCTGACGGTAATAAAATATTTTTCAATTCAACAAGATATTATCCCGAACGAACTTGGGCAAAATATAAAGATATAGAACAAAGATTTGATTACGATGTTTATTTTTCAAAAAGGGTCAACGACGAGTGGATTCCACCTATTAATCTTGGGACAAATATCAATACAGCAGAAGATGATTTAGTTGTTTCCATTAATCCTGAAGGTAACATTGTTTATTATTTGTCCTTTAAAAAAGGTTGGCGTACTGACGGTGGTCCGTTTTATAGAGCGGAATATCACGGTACTGAATGGATAAATAACGTTGGAATGGGAGGAGGTATCCACAATTTTTTTAAAACCTATCCCGGAGTAATTTATGTAGCAGGTGCTTCAATTTCACCAAGAGGAAAAGAATTTTATTTTTCAACTACTGCTTGTGCTGTTTATGGTATTTTTGACATTTGGGTTTCGTACCTTAAAGACGGAATCTGGGGATATCCCATTAACCTTGGTTCAAGAATAAATGCTAAAAATGCTAAAAATACTTCACCTTTTATGTCATATGACGAAAGAACCTTATTTTTCTCATCCGATGGATATTGTGGTTATGGTCATAAAGAAATTCTCTTTACGATGATGAGAGATGATGGATGGAGTTTACCTTTGAATGTCGGAAATAGTATAAATACTGAGTCGGATGAATACCAAATGACAATACCCGGAGCAGGTAAACCCATTTATCTCGTTTCAGATAAAATTGGTGGATTGGGAAATGCTGATATATATATTTCAGTCCTACCACCTGAAATGACACCAACTATAAATACTGTGATTGTTGGCAGAGTTTTGGATACTGAGAATAATCCGGTAGGAGCCGAGATTATTGTTGAGGATTTATCGAGACCGAATAATAGTTTCACAACATGGTCCAACTCCACAACCGGTGAATATTCTGTTATGCTTCGCCCCGGTGGAAATTACAGATTATATTTCCAAAAACCGGGATACATTTTTGCAACTTCAAACTATGACCTGCCTAAGGTTGATAATACTAAGAAAATAATTAAAGATGAGTTTATTCAACCCTTAAATAAGGGTGTAACATATGCCAGCGACAATATCGAATTCGAAACCGGTAGTTCCAATTTACTCAGAAATTCAAAAATTGAACTTGATAGAATAATAAAACTTTTAAAAGAAAACGAAAGCATTCATCTCGAAGTATCCGGGCATACTGATGAAAGGGGTTCAGAAGAATATAATCAGCAATTGTCCGATAACCGTGCAAAAGCTGTTAGAGTTTATATCATCGAGAATGGTAATATCAGTCCAATTAGAATAACGGCCAATGGTTACGGAGAATCATTTCCAATTGCTGACAATAATACTGCAGAAGGAAGACAAAGAAACAGAAGAACCGAATTTAAGTTTAAAGAAAAAACAATTGAAGGAATTAAATAATGATCAAATTATACATAATATTATCAATATTATTTATTTCCGTGTCTAATGCTACTTTTGCTCAGGACAAAAGTCATTACGATATGCTTCTTGAAAAAGAAAAAGAATTGGAAATAAAGTTAAACGAAATTGAATATATTAATCAAAAATTCAAGAGATTGGTCTATTCAGGTTCATACTACGACAAATACAGGGCTTTAACTTATGCAATGGAATTTTGTAAGGTAAGTGATGATTTTTTAAATGACCTCAATTATACTTTTTCAAAGTACGAGAATTTTAAAAGCCGCAAGGACGATTTGGTACAAACAGAAAGACAGCTTTATACACTGCAGTTTAAACTTACTACAAACGAACTTGAATATTACAGGTTGATGAAAATAAGACGTGAAAAGAATGATGTTCTGGATTCACTTGAATTAGAAATAGATACTTTAATGCGTTCTTCCATTTTAACTTTCATCGAAGTTACTGATTCTACATATAATGAGCTAAAAGGAAAAAACAATAATACCAAAGAAATAACCGGCTTGATGAAGATTATTCAATCTCTTAAAGAAATGGATAAAAGCAATGCACTGGAAACGATTAATCAGTTTTATACTTTTCCAATGGAAAAAAAAGAAACTGACATGTTGTTTTCATCATTGATTTTTATTGCTGATTCTGTTCTTTGCCAAAGAACAGAATCTCTTTTGAAAATTATGGATCATATAGATTTCATACCATTTGTAGTTGATTACCTAAAGGTTAAAGAAAAATTTTCTTATTCCCCTAACGTACCTGTATTATCGAGTTTTGAATTTGTTGAAAATAAATTTGCTACAAATGCTGAAATAATTTTCCGCAAATATATTAAAACTACATTAAGTCAGGAAAACTGTACGGATATTCTCTTAATTGACAGCATAGGTGATAATAAAACAAACGAAGTAAAATATTATCTTCGTAATCAACCCATAAAAAATGAGGAAATAAACTTGTTTTATATAAGTCAAAAAGAGTTTACCACATTTACATTTGATGAAGAAATGACAGATGAATTAAAAAACAAAATCATGAATTATTTCAGTATTTGGAGTGGTTTTGATATTTTATCTAAAAAGGATAAAAAATATATTATCGGATTACTAAATAATCCCAAAAATGAAAATCCCTCTATTGCAAAAATAAAATCCTCATTTAAAATTAGTTCTGATGATGAACTCAAAGCATATCTCGAAAAAAATGAATTTTATAAATTGGATTTATCACAATTACAGAAGACAGGTGTTAACTAATATTGAACTTCTTCAAAAATTATTGTTCAAATAATATTTGATTATAATTTTTCATTTATAATAGTTAGCTCACCCGTCAACACTGCTCGACTATGACAAATGCTGTAGCATTTTTGTCTGAGTGGGATAATGTTACGAGTACGATGCAGTCGCCCCATTGCTTATACATTCCACCAAAAAGTTCAATTATTGGTCTGCCGCTTGGTTCGTTTTTAACACCGACTTCTGAAAATTGAAATCCTTCGGTAATCCCAGTCCCAATTGCTTTACTGAAGGCTTCTTTCGCCGCAAAACGTGCGGCATAATGCATCATTTTTGTGTCTTTAAACTGTTCGCAGTAGCTTCGTTCAGTATCTGTAAAAATTCTTCTCAGAAATCTTTCGCCGTATTCTGCAATTGCTTTTTCTATTCTTGGTATTTCAATTATATCCGTTCCAATTCCGACAATCATCTATATCCTCATTTAATTAATTTTCAACTTCATTTGCATATTTTTTATATTCTTCAACCAAAGCAGGAAATGCAATTCCCGATGGTTCCTGAATATGTGTATGAACATGGTTGCTTATTATAGTTTTGTTGGGATTTACCTCTACTACATAAGCCCCATTTCGCAGAGCTATTATCGGTAAATCAGCCGCCGGATAAACTTCTGCAGAAGTTCCCACACTAAAGAATATATTGCAGGTTTCTGCTGTTTCCTGTGCTTTCATCAATACTTCATAAGGGAGCATTTCTCCGAACCAAACCACAGATGGTCTGACTTTTCCACCACAATGTGGACAAACAGGAGGCTCTGTGGATAACTTATCTATCTCATCTATATAGGGCTTCTTGCAATTCATACAATGGTTTTCCACAATGTTGCCATGTAACTCATAAACATTTGTCGCCCCCGCTGATTGATGCAAACGGTCAATATTTTGAGTAAACAATAGTACATTGGGAATTAATTTCTGCATTTCAGCAATTGCATAATGTCCCTGATTTGGACTTTTACTGCCCATCATCTCACGTCTGAATTGATACCATTCCCATACAAGTTTGGGATTAGCCATAAAACCTTCAGGACTTGCCAGCTCGGCAGGGCTCATTTTAGTCCATAAACCATCAGGGTCGCGGAATGTTTGAATACCGCTTTCGGCTGAAACACCTGCACCTGTCAGTATCATAACCTTATCAGCTTCGTACAATCTTTTAACAATTTCCGAATACATAAATATAATTTATAAAAATCAATTTTTTAAAAAATATAAATTATAAATTTTAGAAATAATTTCACAAGATAAGTTTTACACAAATTTCAGTTTGTTTAAATAATATCATTTTTAAAATATTATTTAGACAAAAAAAGGACTGTCCCATTTACAGAGACAGCCCCCTTTTTGCAATCTAAACCAATAATTGTAAATAACAACTATTTGATAATATTCAAGACCTTTGTTTCTTTATTAGTTCCTGCTGTTAAAGTGTAATAGTAAACACCGCTTGTCAGGTCAGACAAATCTGCATTGATTCCCTGCAAACCTGCACCGGTATAATTATCATAAACAACTTTAACTATTTGGCCAAGAGCATTTGTAATTTCAATTCTTACGTTTGAAGCTTCGCTTAGTTCAAATGTAAATTCTGCTAAATCAGTAACAGGATTTGGATATACTGAAAATACTTTGAAATTGTTTTTAACAGTTGTTTCTTCAACATCCATAGGTTCAGTAATTCTTGAATATGAATATGAGAATGCAAACTCAACTATTCTGTCTCTCATTGGCTGAGGAAGCTGGTTAAATGGACTTTGAGGATCTGAATAAACTGCTGTTGGAGCCCAAATAATAGGAATATTGTCAACTGCAGGAACAATCGGAGGAATCCATGTTGCTTTATAATTTAAATCATCATTTGTTACATTTTTTACAAACCAGTTGGTATTATCAATTTTTCTTCTTGCAATATAAATATCAAAAATAGGTAATTCACTTAAAGTAGCATCAACTTCTTCATCATTTGCATTTAAAGCTGTTATCGGTACAGGAGTAGTAAATTGTGCAACCTTGCCAGAACCGTCAAGATTTGTTCCCTGATCAATATATTTAACTACAAGATATTGACCGTCAGCACTTTTTGATGCCTGAATTTCATAACCTAAGTAAGCTTCTTGCAATCTGAATCTGTCAGTAGCATTTGGATATAAGTCAGCCGCGTAAAATATCCATGGCAGAAATCCATTTATTTCAGCTATCTTAACCAATGACCAGTTTGTACCGTTTATACATTTTGCTTCTAATAAATGAATTTCCCTGATTGTATCCTGAGAAGCTAAAAACACAGGATAAACATAGCTGTAGGAATTATTGCCCCATGCTACAAAACCATACATTTGATTGTAAACCTGATAAGCACCGATTACTTCGTAACCTGTTGCTGATCTGTAATCTTCCAATAAACTCGCAGGCATCCTGTTAAAAGCTGACCAAGTTGCTCCATCGTCAGAAGACATCGAAACAGCGGGAACGCGGTTATCTTCATCATCAGCAAACATATTATTTACTGCCGCATAAACATTATTATTATCATCAACTGCTATTTCCATTGGCCCGTTGTATGAACTTGTCAATGCAGGAGCAGAACGAAATAAGCTTGTTGACCATTCACCGGGTAATGTTGATTGTAAAGAGCTTTGTGATGATAAATCCAAAGCTAAAAGACCATAAGCACCATACTGAATTGTTGTACTCATTCCAACTGTCAACATACCTGCCGAGAATGATTGTGTTAAATTAGGAGCTGATGCAATTTTCATTGTTTGCCAGAGATATTGCCCACCAGGATTATTGTTGTCAGGATATTCACTTAATTCGGGAACAACTTCTGCACCGTCTTTGAAAACATAAGTCAATCCGGTGAAAGTCCAGTTGTTATAGGATGGTGCAAATCTTCCCATCATAGTTAAAGACATACCATTCATATTTGTTGCGTCGTTATAATTGTTAATAGCAATCGACGGATTTGCAATTCCCATATCTGCTTCGTTGAAAACTTTTAGTGAATCCCATCTTGTACCCGCAGGTTGTTTATAATAAATCTCTCCAATTATCTGGGATAAACCCGAAGCATTGTACTTATATTTAACTCCACCAATCATAACCAAATTTGAAACTGGGTCATAAACAAGTGGTGTTGACCTTGAATACAATGAAAAATAGCTTGGTTGAATGTTTAAAACAATTGATTCCCAGGTCAATGCCTGTGTGGTTTCTGACTTAATGTTTGTTAAGTCAGCTGCTTTAACTTTTCCAAACAAATTTTTAGTTAAGTCAAAACCCTTTTCCTGTATTTTAATTTCATTAGCACTTTGTGAAAAAGCACTAAATGTAAAAGCTATCATCAAAATAGCTACTAAGTAATTTAATCTCTTCATCTTATTCCTTATAATATTATAAATAAATTTAATTCTATTTCCTTTCCAATTTGTTAAGACTCATTTAACCGCTATTTAGTTACAACATTCTTAACAAGATAAATTTATAGAACTACAAATTTATGAAAAAAGTACTTATTTTAAAATAAATCTTTGATTTTTAACAATTATTATATATCCATAACGTTTTAAAAATCTTTATTAATCATGATTAAAATTAAAGGGAAATATATGTCAAAAGAGATTAATCTTAATGTGCTAAGGGATGAAATTTACAAAATAACAGACAAAGATCTGGGACTAACAATTAAAGAACTAAATGCCTTAATAGATATTAAGTTAGAAGATAATTTAATTCAGATTTACTTCGATTTAGTACAACCGATTCACTTGATTGCAGAAGAAATCAATAAAGAATGTCAAAAATTAGTAACCAAGCTTTTTCCGGAACTCGAAGCTGAAGTAATTGTCAATGAACAGCCATTCGAAATAAACCGTGATTTTCTCAAAGGTGTAAAAAACATCATTGTTGTAGCATCCGGTAAAGGAGGAGTTGGGAAGTCTGCTATTTCAGCAAATATTGCATCAGCTTTGTCACTCACAGGTGCAGCGGTTGGAATTTTAGATGCTGATGTTTATGGCCCAAGTCAACCGACAATGTTTGATTTGAAAGACGCAAAAATTTATGCAGTAGACCAGCCTGACGGCAAAAGCGTTGCATACCCTACCGAGAAATATGGAATCAAAGTAGCTTCTATGGGATTTGTAATGAAACAAGACGAAGCGGCTATTGTCAGAGGACCTATGCTTGCCGGATATTTTTCAATGCTTTTTGAACAAATTGAGTGGGGAGCTTTGGATTATCTTGTGTTCGACCTTCCACCCGGAACCGGAGATATACAACTGACATTAACACAAAAAATTCCTGTTACGGGTTCAGTTATCGTTACCACACCACAGGAAATTGCCGTTGCCGATGTGCGAAGAAGCATAGCAATGTTTAACCGAGTGGATGTTGATATTTTAGGAGTTGTTGAAAACATGAGCTATTTTGTTCCTCCTGATATGCCGGATAAAAAATATTATATTTTTGGCGAAGGCGGTGGAAAAAAGATTGCTCTGGAACATAAAGTAAAATTTTTAGGTGAAGTTCCTTTAAATATACAAATGAGGGAAAACAACGACAGCGGAAAACCAATAGTACTCGCAGACAGGGAAAATCCGCAATCGAAAATAATTAGAGAAATTACTGCTGATATTATTTCGGAAATTCGTAAATTGAATTATAAAAAAAGTATTGACAGCGATTTGGAAATAAATATTTAAATCAGATGAGCAGTTTTGAGAATATTCCCGCAAGAGTTGAAGCTGTATTGGTTAAGCTCCGTCCATTTCTTGCAGAAGACGGCGGAGGAATCGAATTTGTCCGTTACGAAGAAGAAACGAATGTAGCCGAAGTCCGATTCACGGGAAATTGCAAAACATGCCCTATGTGGCTGATGACCTTAAGAGCAGGTATCGAACGTTTTTTGATTAAAGAAATACCAGAGATTCGACGGGTTGAAGCGGTGCAATAATTCAGGAAAAGGGAGAAGGGAAAAAGGAGAAGGGAGAAGGGGGATAAGAATTATGTCATTCCTGCGAAAGCAGGAATCTATTTCTATCTTCTATTTTCTATGTTCTATATTCTAAAGCCGTCATCCTGAGCTTGTCGAAGGATGAACTTCCAACTCCGTCATTACGAACGAAGCAACATCGTCTTTTAAAAAAAACTTTGCGAAATCAGCTGACTTTGCGATAAATAATTATTATTGATGGAAAATGGGATTAAAAGGTAAAAAAGATACACTGGTTGCCATTCTCAGAGACAAAAGCGACTACTACTATGCCGATGTTGAGCATTGGTATCGTATTCCTGTACGCCGAGCTCCCATTATGGTCAGGGATAAGAAAATTAAATATATTGCATTTTATCTTCCAAAGTTGTTTGGACTTTATGCACACACAGTTCGCTGGTATGCAAGAGTAAAAGATATTACGATTGCAAAAAGAGACGAACTTGTTCTTGACGAAAAAAAACATCCCCGTTCTGAAAATGAATATTATAAATTAGAACTTGACAAATTACAAGAGTTCACTCCTCCCATAGAAAGCTTGAGAAGAAGAAGGTTATTGTTTATATCCACTTCACAAAATCATTTATTCAATGCAAAAGAGATTAACGACCTCTTTTACGAAAGTCCGCTGGAAGAAAAGCTATGGGATGAGTTCAAAAAACTAAGTATTAATGCTGAAAGACAGTGGGAAGTCATTCTTGATAAAAGAACATTTTATACTGATTTTGCTCTATTTTGCAAAGCCCGAAACATTGCTATAGAGTGTGACGGAGATACATTCCACATGAAAGATGCAAATGTTGAAAAAGATAAGCATCGCGATAATTTACTTTATAACGCCGGGTGGGATGTCAGAAGGTTTACGAGCAAAAATTTAAATGATGAAGAATTAGAGGAATCTGTTGGATTAATCAAGGAAGCCGTAAATAAATACGGCGGTCTTGAAAAAACTAATAACCCAAGAGACTTTGAATACATAAGGTCGCAAGAAGACAAGCAGATGATTCTTTTCGACAAACAATGAAAAAATAATTTTTTAATTCCCAAAACAATCGTATTTTTGTATTCCCAATTTTTTGGGCAGTTAGTTCAGCTGGTCTAGAACGCCTGCCTTACAAGCAGGAGGTCGGGGGTTCGACTCCCTCACTGCCCACGGGCTATAGAAGATAGAAGATAGAAGATAGAAAATAGAAGATAGAAAGTAGAAGAAGTTTTGATTCTTTAAAAACTTTACTAACCTGATATACTTTCAACTGAAGAACTGCAGGAGTGGCGGAACTGGTAGACGCGCTGGACTCAAAATCCAGTGGCCCTTAAAGCCGTGAGGGTTCGAGTCCCTCCTTCTGTACGAAACCTATACTATAACTACATATAATTTATTAACTTAAGATTTTATAATATCAATTTGTACGGTATTTGTGAGTAAAATTATTTTATTATATGAACAACATTACAATTAAAATCTTGCCCTGCCTGCATTTTTATTATATAAACACCGGATGATAAATTTTGCGTATCATAATTTATTTCATTTGTACCTGAATTACCAGTACCTTTAAATATATTTCCTCTCTTTTCCTATTGTATCTCATATCGGAGCAACATCACAAGAATTTAAAATTACAATTGTACAAATTAAAAAAATATTTTTTTCATATTAATACCTTTTTTGTTAATTAACATAATTCATAATTTTAAATAGTTAAATTGACTGTCGACTATCAACTAACGACTATCGACTATTGACTATCGATTGTCGACTATCGACTAACGACTCTCTCTGTGCATTCTTAATCAGCAGATACAAGCGGTTGTGAAGATTGACGGGGCTTACTCCGGCGTCAATGTCAAGATATAAAATATTCAAATTCGGCTGGATTTCTTTCAATTTGTTTTCTATACCACGTGCAATTACATGATTTGCAAGGCAACCAAATGGCTGGAGACATAGGACATTGCTGATGCCGTCTTTTGCAAATGCAAGTATATCCCCTGCGATAAGCCATCCCTCACCGAAATAATGAGTAGAAAGGTTGAGGGCTTCTTCCGCATATTTAGCCAAATCTTTTATGGAATGTTTCGGAGTGTAATATCTGAAACCTTTCAGCATATTCTCAAAACTATTGTCAATTTTTTTATAGTAAGGTTCAAGCATGTTTGTCAAAACCTGCGCTACGGGACGTTTGTCCAAATGCTTTTCATTTTTTACATTGATATTGACAAACCATTGAGCAAACATATTTACAATTGGCGGCAGTACAGGTTCAATTCCATGTTCCAGTAGATAAGCTATTGTATGATTGTTGCCTATTGAATTGTATTTAACATACACTTCACCGACAATACCCACTTTAGGTGTTACAATATTTTTAACAGGAATATTATTGAATTCTTCTACTGCCTGCTCTAATGTATTTAGAAGTTTTTTCTTTTTAGAACTTGCTATATCTTTTTGTGCCAATGCCGCATATTTTTCGGAAACTCTTCTTGCATCACCCTTTTTTATTTCTCTTGGAGCTATGGAATAATACATTCTCGAAATTGCGTCACCATAGATTAATCCTGTCAACCCCTGAAGTGTGAACTTCAGCTTGTTAAGTTTGAATCCCGGTTGTTCGTTGAGCTTTTGATTGGCAAGCGTAACACCGACCACTGGAACATTGTGATATCCTTTCTTGACCAATGCCTTTTTGAGCAAAGGAAGATAATTTGAAGCACGACACTGTCCGCCTGTTTGTGTTATTCCGACTGCTATATTCGACAGGTCATATTTTCCTGAATCCAATGCCTGCAAAACATCACCAATTATTAAAGTTGCCGGATAGCAAATTTCATTATTAACATATTTAAGACCAAGGTCAATGGATGTCTGGTTCGATTCCGGCAATTGCTCAACCTTATAACCCATTGATTC
Source organism: uncultured Hyphomicrobiales bacterium (assembly GCA_964511865.1). Classification (GTDB taxonomy): domain Bacteria; phylum Bacteroidota; class Ignavibacteria; order Kapaibacteriales; family UBA2268; genus ChocPot-Mid. The sequence continues at coordinate 17,010 of CAZEHW010000018.1, forward strand.
AAACGATGCAGAAGCATAGGCAGAATGAAACAGCGAAAAGTAGGGTGCGATTATTAATCTGTTCCTGTCACTTTCTGTAAATGGCTTGGTCGTTATTCTTTTAGTTTTGAGTTGCGAGTTTTGAGTTGCGAGTTCATTTTCAGTTATCTGTTTTTGGTTATCTGTTAAATCATTCGAAATTGAATTATTTTGACTGACGACTGACGACTGACGACTGACGACTAAATTATTTTTATCCCTCAAATTAATTGACTCAATCAATGACCTTATCCTCAACTTCAGTGAACCCGGGGCTGAATGTTCATCAATTCTGATAACTGCATGATTTTTTCCATGCTCTGCGAACATTTCTTTTATTTCATCAACTAAAATTGTGTCAGGTCCGCAACCAAAGCTGTTTAGCTGAACGAATTCGATATTATCATATTTCAAAGACCATTTGGCAGCTTTATATAAACGGTTGGGATAAGACCACTGGGAAAGAATATTCATGTTTTCGAGCTTATCTTCTTCAGTATAAGGCAATGAATCTTCTGTTATTACATCGTAGCCCAAACTCGTGAACATTTTCGGTATATCATGGTTAACAGCCGGGTCAATCTGATAGGGACGCTGAGCAATTACAAAAACTTTTCTTCTGTGAGCAACCGCTTTGATTAATATTTCAATTGCTTTTGTCCTTAACTCTTCTTTGAATTTCTTTGTCTCAACTAATGCTGATTTAAATGCTTTATTAAAAACTCTCTTGTCAATCCCCAATTCTGAGAAATAATCACAGCAAGCTTTCTTCAAAAGTTTTTCATCTTTAAAATTGATATTAGGAGCATCAAATTCAATACCAAATGAAGAAGGATTTATCGAACTTTTTACGACATTGGGATAGCCGGTAACAACAGGACAATTGAAACAATTTGACATTTCATCAAACTCTTTCTTCTCGAAGTTAACAATAGGATAAAAAATTCTTTCAACCTTTCGATTAATTAGGTCGAATATATGTCCATGGATTATTTTTGCAGGATAACAGATATTATCCGACATCAATGTTCCCGAACCCAAATGAGAATTATCCTTGTTCGGTGATTCCGAAAGAACTACTTCAAAACCGCATTCCGTAAAAAGTTTGTGCCAAAAAGGATAGTTTTCGTACATATTCAAAACTTTAGGAATTCCGATAACCGGTAGTTTGTTTGGGTTAAGTTTTTCAGAAGATGATTCCCTTTCAAAAAGCAAATTATATTTGTATTCAACTAAGTTTTCACCAGTAAAAACTTCATATTCTGAGTTCTGACTTCTGCCTCCTGTCTTCAGTCTTCCATTGTTGCTAAATACATTTTCACATCTGTTCCCGGTAAAAAAGATATTATTGTTTTGAAATATTAACCTGCTTACTTTGCAATTATTATCACATGCTTTACATGTTACGTATTTTACGGAATAGTTTCCTGTATTCTCTATATTGTCGAGATTGTAACTACTGTAATTTTGAAGCTCAGACTGTCGACTGTTGACTGTCGACTGTTGACTAAAACCATCCATCTCCTTAGCAAAAAGTGCCGCCCCGTAAGCACCCATCAATTCGGAAATGTCGGGACAAATAACTTTCTTGTCTGAAATCTTTTCGAAAGCACGATGAATTGCTTCGTTTTTAAAAGTACCACCCTGAATTACTATATTATCTCCCAATACTTTCGTATCATAAACTTTTAAAACTTTATGGAGGCAGTTTTGAATTACCGAATAAGCTAAGCCGGCAGAAATATCAGAAATCGGAGAACCCTGACGAAACGATTGTTTTACTTTTGAATTCATGAATACGGTACATCGTGTACCAAGATTGCAGGGTAATTTAGCTTCACAGGCAGTTTGAGCAAATTTTTCAACACTATAATCAAGTGAATTGGCAAATGTTTCAATGAAGGAGCCGCATCCTGAAGAGCAGGCTTCATTAATTTCAATATTCTGAATTATACCATCCTTGACGAATATAGCCTTCATGTCCTGACCGCCAATATCAAGAATGAAACTTACGTTATTATCAAATTCTTTTGCGGCACGATAATGGGCTATTGTTTCTACTAAAGCTAAATCGAAATTGAAAGCTGATTTAATTAAATCTTCTCCGTAACCTGTTACAGCTTCAGATTTAATATTTATTTTAACATTGGATTCTTGAAGCTTTTTCCTAAGTTTTAAAAGACCCTGTTTTACTGTATCAATTGAGCTAATGCCATTGTTTTGGTAGTAATCGAAAGCTATTCTTCCTATATCATCAATCAGAATAATCTTTGTTGTTGTAGAACCGCTGTCAATCCCCAAATAACAATCTTTGTTATTTAGCTCGGATATTTCAATTCTTTCTGCTTTTACAGATGACTTAAACTCCTTCCACTGAGCAAATTCCTCTTTATCTTTGAATAAAGGTTCAATGTTTGAATCAGTAACTATTTCAATTTTTTCAGACTGTATTAAATCTGAAAGCAGGTCATCAACAGTAATGATTTTTCTTTCTTCTTTTTCGGATAAAGCTGAACCGATAGAAGGTATGAATTGAGCTTTATCATAAAAAACAAGGTCTGCCTCACCAATTTCAAAAAGTTTTAGCAAAGTATTTCTAAAATTCGGCAAAAATGTAAGAGGACCACCTGATAGCATAATTTTGGGTACAACTTTTTTTCCGCGAAGCAAAGAGTTTTTAATTTGCAGGCAAACTGCTTCAAAAACAGATGCACATATGTCTGCTTTTGGTATCTCTCTCGAAATCAAATTCTGGACATCAGTTTTTGCAAAAACGCCGCAACGTGAGGCAACGGAATAAATCTCATTGTGATGTGAAGCTAATTCGTCAAATTCTATCAATGATATATCAAGTAAGTTTGCCATCTGGTCAATGAATGCACCTGTGCCGCCGGCACAACTGCCATTCATTCTTAGGTCATGTCCTTGGTTTGAATCAAAAAAAATTATTTTTGAATCTTCACCTCCAATATCAATTAATGTTTTAATTTCAGGATTGTATTCATCAATAAAATCAGTGGCGGCGATTAGTTCCTGAATGAATGGATATTTGTTCTTCTCTGATATACCTAAACCGGCAGAGCCGGTAATAACTAAACTCAAATAGACATTACCGAGCTCATTTCTTAAGTCGTGACACATTTCAATCAAAGACTTGTTCACTGAGCCCAAATGCCTTTTATAATCGGTATACAAAACTATGTTGTCAACTCCGAGAACTGATATTTTCGCTGTTGTTGAACCTAAGTCAATACCAATTTTATAAATTAAATCGTTCATTGTATTCTATCGGGGAACTCATTAAAGAGTATTTATTAATAATATTTACTGTTTACAACCAAAAATGATTGCCAACCTATATATCCCGTAAACACGCAGAACATCGGTTCTGAGAAATTTTTAGTCTCATTTCCGAAAATTCCATAGTCAAACCTTTTTTTTAACATATCAATTTAAGGAAAAAATTTTAAAAAAAATAAGGGTTTATAATTAAATTATTTTAATGTTTTTTAAACCTTTGTTTTAAAAATTGGCTTAATAATTGCTGAAATCTTGTTTTTTAAGTTTATAAGAGAAATTTTTTTTAGGGGAAATATGAAAAAGAACTATCAAATTGTGGGATTCCTGCTTGGAATGATATTATTTTTTATTAGTATTCAGGTTAAAGGTGAACCTTTGATCGAGGAAAAAAATTATGATATCTGTGAATTGTATATGGATTCCAAGCCAATTATTAACTATGATATGATGTTTGGTGATGTGATTAAGGCATCTTCTTTTTTGGTTAAAGACAGAAAACAGCCATGTGTTGATTACTCATTTTCTTATGATGAAAAAGGCAGAGTTATAAAAAAAGAATTATCACATTTATATTCAGGATTGCAGGTCGTAAGAAATTATAATTATTTTGAAAACGGATTAATTTGCGATGTAACTGAACACAGAGAAGACTTTAAGAAGAAAATTTCTTTTATGTATAATGAAGATTCAAAAATTATTGAGGTTCGCGAAGCTGTACTCAAAGGAGCAAATGAGCCGCTTTTCCAACAATATGATTATTTAAGATATAAAATTGATATAAATGGGAATATAATCGAAGTTCGTGGAGTAAAGGAGAAAATGCTTGGCTTATCAAGTGAAATGGCTTTATTGAAAGCATATGATTATGATGAAAGAAACCGTCTTAAAGCAGTTCGTGATTTTATGAATCCTGAAGGTACGCAAATTTTCAGCTATAGTGATTATGTAAATAAATAGAATTTCTGAATCAAGTTCAAAAGGAAATTGATATTTACCGCAAGTATTCTGAATACTATGGTTACATGTTTTATATAATGAAAAAATTATAAATACGTTTATATGTCATAATTTGTAAATGTATTTAAATATATCATTCATCCTACGACCCTTAAGGATGACGATAAATTGAAAATTAAAATCCGGAAGAGGAAAATGAGAAAAATAATATCGGCAATAGTGTTCCTTTGTTTACTGGTTGGTACTAATCAGATATCAAAGAGTAATGAAATAAAAATGTTGTTAATGGGTAACATTAAATTTGGACAAAAAACTGAATTGATTTCAGCATATAAAGTCGAAGCTGCCGTTAATCTTGCCGCATTAATTTCAGAAAAATATCTGCTGATACCTACAATCATAAGAGACTCACTTGCAAAAATGATGTCAGACGATGGATTAAAACCGCAACTGAATATTTTGGCTGATTCCATGAAAGCCGACTATATACTTTTTCTGAACGTCAGCAGAATTGAAAATATGCTAAGGGTTGAACTCAATTTAGTTGATGCAAAAAACACAGTCAACAGGAATATTGGCGAAGGATTTGCAAGTATTCATTATATGCAAGGTGACAGCACACAACTAATTGACCCTGCACTTCTGACAGCTTTTCAAAGAGCATTTGCTGTGGCAGTTAAGGATTCTAATCTTTATGCAAACAGTGAAGGTTCTTTTAAGGTTTTTCCTGCACCTGCTTTGGTTATAGGGGGTATTGAATATAGGAATAACCCCGATTACTTTCCAAGATGGGATATATTTGACCGCCCGATAGTTTCTTCGTATGATGCCGCTGAAAGCATATTTGAACAGGCAAAGGATTCTCCGGATTATGTTGTTTATGATATTCCGACAAGGGATACGATTTTTACAATATTTAATCTTTATATAATTGAAAATCACAAACCGCCATCTTATCTTGAAATAGAAGCTCTCGATAAATTTTTAGTAAGAAGATATATTTCCGGGACTTTCACAAGACTAAGAAATAGTGCTGAAATTGAATTAACATTAAATGAAATCATTGAGGGTAAATTAAAGCCGATTAAATCCGAAAAAGGAACAATCGGAAAAGATGACATAATTGAATTAAGAAAAGTATTGAAAGAATTGACAAAAAAATTGTTGGAGAAATAGAATCGCAAAGCTTTTTATTCAAACAATTATTTGATTACAATAAATTTTTGAATTTCATTCCCAATCCTCAGGAAATAAATCCCGTCAGGAAAATTGGAAACATCCAACCTCACCCCCTGCCCCTCTCCAAAAGGAGAGGTGAGGAAAGATTTCATGATAGAATTTCCGTAAACATTAAAAATTTGGATTTGTTCTTTCAGTACGGGCGAACTGCCGTTCGCCCCTACAGTGATTTCAATGTATTCGCTTGCAGGATTTGGTGATATTATTATTTGATTTACAAATGAATTATTATCATCCACAGATGTTGTATCATCAATTCCTTCACCTGTTAATATTGCAACATTATCGGAATCTAAGGCATTTGAATAAAAAATTAAACTAACCCTATATTTCCTAATTTCAGACGGTTTGAAATATACAGTATATTCAAAAGAATCATTTGGTTTGATGATCAATGGATTCAACGAATCTATAGTTGGTAAATCGGTTGAAAATGCTTTAATTATTGAAGATGTACCTGTTATTTTTAAATCAGTAAAAACTGATGTATTATATATCTTTAAAACTTGTTTTAAGCTATCATTATTTTTAATATCGTATCTACCAAAGTCGCAATTTTCTGCCTGTATTATTGGATTTGCTATTCCATCACCTGTTATGTATGTAATACTGTCTAATTCTTTTGCATTAGAGAAAAATACTATGCTGTCAGTGTACTTTCTGACTTCTGTTGGCTTAAAATATATATTATATTCATAATATTTATCAGGTTTGATAACTAACGGGTTCGAGGAATTAATAGCAGGCAAATCAGTA